>NZ_JBFTND010000297.1:0-14503 GCF_056397305.1 Cupriavidus sp. 05N40 | reverse complement strand
TGGAGATCAGATAGGCGGCGCCTCCGGTCGCCGCCAGATAGACGCAGCCGTTTTTCACGATCGCGCCGATCGCATCCGGTCCGCGCTCGGCCTTGCCGATCATGCCGATCAAGCCGGTGGACGCAAGCATGCGCTCCGCRAACTTGTCCATTCGTGTTGAKGTGGTCGGGCCGCAGGGRCCCACTACCTCATCACGCACAGGATCAACGGGCCCGACGTAATAGATCATGCGATTGCGGAAGTCCACTGGCAGGCGCTCGCCACGCGAGAGCATCYCGTCGATACGCTKGTGTGCGGCATCGCGTCCGGTCAGCATGCGCCCCGACAGGAGCAGGGTCTCGCCGGCTAGCCAGGTGCAGGTTTCCTCCCGGGTCAGGGTGTTCAGATCGACCCGGCGGCTCGCTGTGCCGTCGGGCAAGGGCAGGTCCGGCCAGAGRTCGGGAGACGGTGGAGCCAGCATGACCGGGCCGCTGCCATCGAGTTCGAAGCGGGCATGCCGCGTTGCCGCGCAATTCGGCACGACGGCGACAGGCATGCTCGCCGCATGCGTGGGGTAGGTAGCGATCTTGACATCGAGCACGGTGGTCAATCCGCCRAGGCCCTGTGCCCCGATRCCRAGCGCATTGATGCGGTCATGGATGTCGATGCGTAGCGCTTCCAACGCATTGCGCGGGCCCCGRGCCTTGAGATCGAGCATGTCGAGCGGCGCCGTCAGGCTCTGCTTGGCCAGCAGCATGGCTTTCTCGGCCGTGCCGCCGACGCCGATGCCAAGCATGCCCGGCGGACACCAGCCGGCRCCCATCGACGGCACCATGCTGACGATCCAGTCCGCGACCGAATCGCTAGGCATCAGCACCGCGAACTTGCTCTTGTTCTCGCTGCCGCCGCCCTTGGCCATCACGTCGACCACTACGGTGTTGCCGGGTACGAGTTCGACATGGACGACCGCCGGTGTGTTGTCGCCGGTATTGCGCCGCGCGAACAGCGGATCYTCGACGATGCTGGCACGCAGCGTATTGTCGGGATCGAGGTACGCACGACGCACGCCTGCATTGGCAGCGTCAACKACGCYCGACGGGAATCCGTCGAGCCGGACGTCCATGCCGACGCGTATGAAGATGTTGACGATGCCCGTATCCTGACAGATCGGACGCCTGCCTTCCGCGCACATCCGCGAGTTGATCAGGATCTGGGCAATCGCCTGTTTCGCCGGCTCGCTGGCCTCGCGTTCGTAGGCGGCGGCGAGGTGCCGGATATAGTCGGGAGGATGATGGTGACTGATGAACTGCAGGGCCGCGGCGATGCTGTCGACAAAGTCTCCATACGAAACGACGGTGGTCATGATGCCGGCCACCCCGCTTCAGAAGCGTTGCTCGCGGAACAGGCCGAGCTTCTCCTGCGCGACGCGATCCGAGTACGAGAACAACACAAGGTCCCGACTGGCATGCAGCGTGTAACGGCTCCAGCCCGGCACCACGGCGATATCGTGCGGCGCGAGCTCGAGCCGCTGGTCGCCGATCATCACATGGCCGCTGCCTTCCACGCAGACGAAGACCATGCTGTCGGTCGAGCGGTACGGCAAGGTCGCGAAGCCGGATGGCAGCAGCCGGATCATGGTGGCGATCGTCGGCATGGCCCAGCCGCCGTCCACCGGATTTGTGTAGCGCATGAGATGACCGGTGTGCGGATCGGGCGCGCCGGCGTGTGGCAACGCGAACAGCGCCTCCCGCGTGCGCGCGTAGGGATAGTTGAAGACCGGGGAATTCAACGTGGACGCCTGGTAGCCTACCGGCAACAGACCTGTGCCGTAGCGTGCGAGTGCATCGCCCGCGGGTCGCGTGACCGGTGCTTCGCCCGAATCGAACTCCTCGCGGAAGCCACCGTTGAAGAATGACACGATGGGAATATCGAGGCCATCCAGCCAGACCATGGGCGCGTTGCCCTCGTGGCCATGATGGTGCCATGTCCAGGCCGGCGTGATGACGAAATCGCCGGGTTCCATATAGGTCTTCTCGCCGTCCACGGCAGTGTAGGCGCCCGAGCCTTCGACGATAAAGCGCAATGCCGATTGGGTATGGCGGTGCGCGGGGGCGACCTCACCAGGCAGGAGCAGCTGAAGTCCGGCATACATCGTGCTGGTGATGCGCGAGGAGCCTGGCAGGCCCGGATTCTCCATCAGCAGCACGCGCCGTTCTGCTTCCTCGGCCGAAATCAGCGTCGCCGATTCCATCAGGTAGGGACGGGCCGTGGCGTAGGACCAGCGGTGCGCCACGCCAGCGGGTGTGGGTTCCGAAGGAATCAGCTTGCGCAGCCGCGTCCAGAGGGCACCCATCGCATGCGGTTCCAGTTCGCGGTAGAACGCGTCGCGCCGGGTCAACAGGTCAGGAGTGGGGTTGATTGTCATGATCGGATGTTGCATCGATATCAGTGGGCGACTACGTAATCTGGCTGGGCACTCGGCGCTGCCACACGAAAGGCCTCGTGACGCATGCAGTGCTCGTAGGCACGGCGCACACGGGGGAAAGGGTCGAGGCTGAACGCTGCACGCTGCGCATTGGCGACTTGCGGAACCAGGCAGCAGTCGGCCAGGGTGGGCGCGTCGCCGACGCACCAGCCGCCGTCCGCGGGCAGCCACGGCTCCAACGCGCTGAAGCCGGCCGTGAGCCAGTGTGCGACCCACTCGGCCTTGTCAGCGTCGGCAATACCAAGGCGGGCGCTGAGATACTTCTGCACGCGCATATTGTTCAACGGGTGCAAGTCACAGGCGATGGTCAACGCGAACTCCATTACACGTATGCGAGCCGGACCATCGGCGGGAATCAGCCGCGGCACGGGCCACTTGCGATCGAGATGGTCGATGATCGCCAGTGATTGCGTGATGGTCTGCTCGCCATCGTGCATCGTCGGAACCAGCCGGTTCGGATTGAGCGCCTGATACTCAGGCCGGTTCTGCTCGCCGGCGCGCAGGTTCACGCCGATATGGTTCCAGGGGATGTTCTTCAGCGCCATGGCGATGCGCACCCGATACGCCGCGGAACTGTTGAAGAAGTTGTGCAGATCCATGCTCAGGCCGCCTTCAGGCTACGCGCACTTCAACATCGGTGAGCCCGGCGACGCCGCCGCGCATGACATCGCCGCTGCGCACCGGCCCGACGCCTTCGGGCGTGCCGGTGAAGACGAGGTCGCCAGGCTGCAGTTCAAAGAACGTCGACAGGTTGGCGATGATTTCAGGCACCGACCAGATCAGGTTCTCCAGGTCGCTGCGCTGGCGGTCCTGTCCATCGACCTGCAGCCAGATCTCTCCGGCGGCGGGATGGCCGACCGCGCTGGCGGGATGCAGCAGCGAAACTGGCGCGGACTGATCGAAGCCCTTGCCGAGTTCCCAGGGGCGGCCTCGGTCGCGCGCCGCGATCTGCAGGTCGCGCCGCGTCATGTCGATACCGACCCCATAGCCCCAGATGTGCGCATTGGCATGCTCGACCGGTATGTTCCGGCCCGCGCGGCCGATCGCCACCACGAGTTCAATCTCGAAGTGGAACTGCTCGGTCGCCGGCGGATAGGCGATTTGCGCGCCGGCGCCCACTGGTGCGACCACAATGGCATCGGCAGGCTTGCAGAAGAAGAACGGCGGCTCCCGGCTCGGGTCCATGCCCATCTCGCGCACGTGCGCGGCGTAGTTGCGGCCAACACAGTAGATGCGGCGAACGGGAAACTGGTCGTTGCCGCCAACCACGGGAATCGTAACGGCAGGAATGGGCGGAATTACAAAGGTCATGTGGTACTCCATGAGTGTAGGTCTCGCTGCGCAGATACCGTCTGCGAGACCAGTGGGGCGGACTGGGCCGCATTCAGAAGACGTGCTTGATGCCGACCATCGCCCCCAGCTGCGAGGCACCTGGTCCCGGATTGGCCCCGGCCGATCCGCTGCTGACGGAAAGCGACAACTGGCCGTAGTTGTTGATGTAACCTGCCGTGCCGTAAATCGTTGTGCGCTTGGAGAAGTTGTAGACGCCACGCAGCGCGTACAGTATTGCCCTGTTGCCATTGGACCGATAGCGCAGGTAGTAGACCTGGCCGGCTACGTTGATGGCCGGTGTCAGGTCATGCGACGCGCCGGCATACCAAAGGTCGCTCAACCCCGTGGGAATGCCTTCGTTGTCGCGGCGCAGCCAGCCCGCACCGACCTTCGTTCTGTCCATTAGTGCATACGCACTGAGCGACAAGCGCTCGTCGGATTTCCCACTGGTGTTCAGTCCCGCGAATGCATCGGATCCGCCGCGGATAACATCATAGGCAGCAGCCACGCCGAACTGCCTGGTCTCGTACTGCACCAATGCAGACCACTCGCGGCAGGCAGAATGGTCGGCCGAGTTCTCGCCGGCACAGTTTGTGCCCGCCGGGCTCGGCCCCGCGTTCACTGCGTCGCGGCCAAGGCTGTATGTCGCGCCAACTGTCAGGCCTCCGAACTTGCCCTTGTAGGCAATGGCATTGTCAGCGCGCGCGTTGGGAATGTAGCTATCCAGCGAGCCGGAACCGAATGTATTCGGGCCGAGGATGTCCGGGTCGAGCATCGCCCAAAACAGCATGGTGTACTGACGACCCAGCGATACCTGTCCCCAGCTACCCGACAGGCCGACCCACGCCTGGCGTCCGAACAGGCGCCCTCCCTGGTTGCTGAGTCCCGAGTCGGGCGCGAAGCCAGATTCAAGCACGACGTTTGCCTTCATTCCGCCACCGACATCTTCGCTGCCGCGCAAACCCCAGCGGGATGGCACGGTGCCAGACAGGGAGCTCATGCGGACCACACTGCTATTGGCGGCACCGATGTGATTTACATATTCGACGCCGGAATCGACTACGCCATAAAGCGTGACGGATTGCGCGCAGGCGAGCGCGGGCAAGGCGGCGGCGCATGCTAGCGCCAGCTCATTGAACTTCATAGGTCTCCTCCTCGTGATGTCGTTCTTTTCAGGACACTGTCGAACCGCGTTGGTCACGCGGCGCCGGAAGCCGTACATCCAAAAAGACCACTGCAACTGCGGCACCGGCCATGGGCAGAAGGAAGATGAAGTACAGGCTAGGAACGCTCCACCCGATGTCCAGCAACACCCCAACCACGATTGGCGACATCATTCCGCCAACCCAGAGCGTTAAAGACACGGCATACAGTCCAGCAACGGAGGCCGTAAGGGCGGCACCGAGTAGCACGGCTATCCCCATCCCGATCTTGAGGGACATGATGTTGGCACCGAAGCCGACCATGAGCAGGGCGCCGCCCAACAGCGTCATGGTGAGCAGTTGACGCAGGCCAAGCCGGGCAGCCAGCAGGCCAAACAGCGATGAGCCGACAATGCCTCCAAGATTGAGCAACACCCCTCCGGTAATACCTTGCTCGGCTGACAGGCCCGCCTCCACCAGAAGCTTGGGGGTCCAGCTTGCAACGAAGTAATAGCTGCCAATTACGAAACAGAACGCTGACCAGAGCGCCAGAGTCCGGGCCAGCAATGGCCTCTTGAGCGGTGCGCTCCAGCCCTCCCAGGCATTCGCTGCGTTGGTGTCCGTGGTCGCGGCGGGCAACGCGGCAATTGGAGGATGCTTCATTCTGGCCAGTGTGCGATTGATTCTTACGAGCGCGTCGGCAGGGCGCTTGGCCAGCAGGAGGTCGAGCGACTCAGGCAGCACTGCGAACGCCATGGGAATGGCCAGAATCGTAGCCAGACCCCCGAACGCGAAAACACTTCGCCATCCCCAGACTGACAGCAGGTAACCCGCAATAACCCCACCCACAGCAGCCCCGACGGCATATCCCGTATGCTGCATGACAATGCAGGTACTACGCCATTTGTTCGACGCATACTCGCCGGCGATCACAGTAATGCTCGCAACCATGCCGCCGATACCAAGCCCCGTGTAGAGGCGCACAGCTGCAAGCTGCATGGCGTTTTGGGTGGCGGCGCTCACCAACATGCCGCTGCCTACAATGCAGAGGCAGAGCAGTATGAGCTTGCGACGGCCAAATCGATCACCAAGCGGCGCGATCAAGATTGATCCGGCACCCATGCCAATCAACCCCGCGCTAAGCAGCATGCCGAACTCCTTGCCATTCAGTTGCCAGTCACGCGCTAGGCGTGCCGTTGTGAATGCCATTGCCAATACATCGAACCCATCGAGCATGTTCAGCACGATGCAGACGATCACGGCCATCGTCTGAAGTTCACTCATAGGCGACTCATCTATCGTTCTTCGAATATCTGCGATCACTTAGTCATCCTCCAGAATGCTCAAAAATCGAGTTATAGACCGACGTTCTGTGCACTGTGCTGCGTCGTGGGGTGCACGATCGATGAAGTGCGACCGTGCGGCCTCAACCGAACACGGAGACTCACATGCTCACGCTGTATCACGATTGGCGCTCGTTCTGTTCAATCAAGGTCCGCCTTTGCCTCGCCGAGAAGGGCCTCCCCTGGGAAAGCAACTTCGTCGATCTGATGAAGCTTGAACACACCAGGCCGGAATATCTCGCCCTCAATCCAAACGGCGTTGTGCCCACGCTTGTCCATGATGGCGTTCCCATCCACGAAAGCACGCTCATCAACGAATACCTGGAAGAAGTATTTCCCGAAGTTCGCCTGATGCCAGTTGATCCGGTCGAACGCGCCCGTGCACGCTTTTGGGTGAAGTATGAAGATGATGTGCTCCACCCGGCGATCCGGCCAGCCACGTTCGCGCTGATGATGAGTCCCGACCTGGCGCAGCGCTCGGATGCCGAGCTGGTTGCCATGGTCGACGCGCATCCCAACAAGGCGCGCGCGGAAGAGCTTATTAGCGCAGCACGCGCGCCGATCGACGAAGCTAAGGTCGAAGCCGCACGCCTGAATATGAGTCGTGCTCTGGAACGCATGGAGAGCCGGCTCACGGAGACCCGATGGCTCGGCGGCCGCGAATACTCGTTGGCGGATATTGCGGCGGCTCCGTTCATCGATCGGCTCGAAGAGCTGAACCTGTCGGGGCTCTGGTCCACCAAGCCTGCGTTGATGGACTGGATTGCGCGAACGAAGGAGCGGCCGGCCTACCGCGAGGCCATTCCCGACAACTCCCAGCGGTTCGCGGCTGCCTACCGCCCGCAGGAAGCCTGAGCCAACCGTGCCGCGAGCCGGCTCAGGCAGGCGGCACGAGTGGCGGTCCTTAGTAAGTCGATTGAACTGAGGTGGAGGAAGTCTCAATGACCAAGATGAGCAGGAACGATCTACCGATCATCGTCTCCGGTGGCGGTATTGGCGGCCTCGCATGCGCATTGGCGCTAGCTCAGAAGCGGTTTCGGGTGCTTGTATGCGAACAAGCGCCCCGCTTCGGCCAAGTCGGCGCGGGGCTTCAGGTCGCGCCGAATGCCTTGTCGGTGCTGGATGCGCTTGGCGTCGGCGCCGAGATCAAACGACAGGCGCTGTTGATCGAGCAGATGCTGATGATGGATGGCATCAGCGGCGAGCCTGTAGGTGTTATCCCCTGCGGCAGCGAGTTTCAGCAGCGCTTTTGCAATCCCTATGCTGTAGCACATCGCGCCGATGTGCACAGCGCCTTGCTGGAGGCGTGCGACCAGCATCCCCTCGTCGAACTGAGGACTGATACCAGGATTGTCAGATACGAGCAGTACGGAAATATCGTCACAATCACCACGGATGCTGGTGCAACGCTTCGTGGAGCCGCGCTTATTGGCGCCGACGGCGTCCACTCGAGGATCCGGCAGCAACTGATCGGGGATGGCGACTCAGTGCCAATCGGTGCGGTGATCTACCGCGCCCTGGTGCCCGTATCCCGCATGCCTCCCGAGCTGCAGCATCCCTATCCCACTTTGTGGACCGGACCCGATGCGCATTTGATCTACTACCCGGTACGAGACTGGAGTCAGTTCAATGTCGGCGCGACTGTCAGGACCGACCGCCGGGAAATGCAAGAAGGCGAGGCGTCACCCGAGGAGGCCGCCGCCGCATTCGCGGATTGGGCCCCGGAACCCAGGCGCGTGTTGTCGCTGGCCCCGGTGTTCCAGCGCTACGTGCTCCGTCAACGCGCGCCAGTCGCTAACTGGACCGCCGGCCGTGTGACCCTGCTGGGCGACGCAGCACATCCCATGGTGCAGTACATTGCACAGGGTGCTGCCATGGCGCTCGAAGATGCGATCTCGCTCGCCACAGAGCTGGACGCCGCAGATGGCGCCTGCGAACAGGCGTTTCAGAGGTATCAGGATGTGCGGATCGTGCGGTCGGCGCGCGTTCAGATTTCATCGCTGATGCTGGACCGGATCTACCATGCTGGCGGTGTCGAGCGTCTAGTACGCAATTCGGTCTTTGAGGGTCGAACGCCATCCGAATACTACGACCGGCTGGCATGGCTGTTCACCGCGCCGGCATATGTGCGGCAATGGCGCGCGTCGCCCGATTGCGTCGCTGCCGAAGATGGTATGCACGTCGCTACTGACTCCGAGAAAAGGGATGACACTACTCAGCCACAGCGGGTATGTTAAGCTTCGCACGGCTCCCGATGGCGTCGCTACCATGAGGCATTCACGGTAGCGAGCCTGGCGGACGCTCCCGTTCCGCGCGCACCGGCGCGCATCGACTCAGCAACGGATCGCTTCATTCTGCGCATGGATCAGTTCGACCTTAATCTGATGCGTATCTTCGACGCCTTATGGCGTCACCGCCATCTGGGAAGGGCTGCGGAAGAGCTCGGGCTTAGCCAGCCCGCGTTGTCGCATGCGCTGAAGCGCTTGCGCGAGCAGGTGGGAGACGTGCTTTTCGTCAAGGCCCACGCTGGCATGCAGCCATCAGCCCGGGCGGTCGACATCGCGCCGGTCATACAGGACATGCTCGCCGGGGTACGGGAGCGTATCCTTGTCACACCGCAGTTCGAGCCGTCATCGAGCAAACGGACCTTCACTATCGCGATGTCGGATATTGGTGAGCTGACGTTCCTACCGCGGCTGCTACGGCATTTGGCTAGCGTGGCGCCCCATGTGAGCGTCAAGACCGTATCATTGAGCCCGCGCGAACTCGGCGAGGGGCTGCAGCGCGGCGAAGTAGACCTCGCAATGGGGCACTTGCCAGACCTTTCCGGCACGGACATGTACCAGCAGCGGCTGTTCACTCACGGCTTCGTCTGCCTTGCTGGAAGGAACAACCCACTCGCTGTCAGAACCCTAACTCGGGAACGATACTGCCGAGCCTCCCACGCGGTGGTGCAATCCGAGAGCCGCACTCATGATCTCGTAGAGCGATATCTGCGGGAGAACGGCATCCAAAGAAATGCGCAGCTATGCTGTCCGCACTTCCTCAGCATTCCGCACGTGATCGCCACAACGCACCTGATTGCCACCGTAAGCCAATCGATCGGCGAGGTCTACGCTGATCACGCCGAGTTGCGTCTGCTTGCCCCTCCCTTCGACTTCCCTCACTACGACGTGAAACAGCACTGGCACCGTAGCCAACATGGTGACCCCGGTAACCGCTGGTTGCGCGGGGTCAACACGGCATTGTTCTGCAAGTAGCCACTGCGCGGCGGCTGTCATTCAAAACGCTAATCAGCGTCTTTACCCCCACGGCATTGCCTGATGCGTCTGCTTTCGACGATAGTCAGCCCGGTATTCCGCGTACTCATTCGCTGGGACTTGCYGGTTTGACCGGCTCACGGAGCTTCCTATGCAGAACCAAATCAAGAAGAACATGCAGGCCTTCGACGTCGACATCCTGGTGATTGGCGGTGGCAGCGGAGGTGTGCGCGCTGCTCGCCTGGCAGCTGGGCACGGCGCACGCGTCGCCCTGGTGGAGCAAGGTGCCATGGGCGGCACGTGCGTCAATGCCGGTTGCATTCCCAAGAAGCTTTACAGCTACGCGGCGAGCTACGCGCACGCTTTCGAGGAGGCAACCGGCTTTGGCTGGGCGTTGCCAACCGGCCAGCGACTCGATTGGCCCACACTCAAGCATCGACGTGCGGCAGAGATCGCTCGCCTCAATGAGATCTACGAGCATATGCTTGCGACCGGTGGCGTCGAGGTTCTTCACGGCCGTGCTCGGCTGGCCGATGCGCACACGGTCGTAATCGGAAATCAACGGATAACGGCAGAGCATGTGCTAGTCGCCACCGGCGCGTGTGCGAGCCTTCCTGACATCCCCGGCCGGGAACTGGTGATGACATCGGACGCGATGTTCGATCTTCCGCAAGTGCCCCGACGATTGCTGGTGGTCGGCGGTGGCTATATCGCTTGCGAATTCGCTTCAATCTACCGTGCGCTTGGCGCCGAGGTAATACTGGTACACCGTGGCGCGGGACTGCTCAGCGGCTTCGACGACGACGTCCGGGAGTTCCTGCAAGGAGAGATGGCAAAAGATGGTATCGAGTTTCGGTTCAACTCTACCGTACGAGAGGTACAGACTGAGGCCGGGCATCGCATCGTCACGCTGAGTGACGGCGAGCGGATTGTGGCAGACGCCGTTCTCTGCGCGACCGGCCGAAAGCCGAACACGAGTGGACTTGGACTAGAAGAGATCGGCGTCGCCCTAACACCCGACGGCGCCATTGCGGTCGACACCTGGTTTCAGACGAGCGTGCCGTCGGTCTATGCCGTGGGCGACGTGATCGACCGCGTACAACTCACACCTGTCGCGCTGCGGGAAGCGACCGTGCTCATAGACAGGTTGTTCGGTAGCGGCACACTTCACATGGACTACGCCACCATTCCGACGGCGGTGTTCACCCATCCGAACATCGCGACCGCAGGCCTGAGCGAGACACAAGCACGCGCACGCTTCAACCGGGTAGCAATCTACCGCAGTACCTTTCGCCCGTTAAAGCATACATTGAGTGGCAGGGTGACGCGTACGCTGATGAAGCTTGTGGTCGACTCCGACACCGACCGCGTGGTCGGGGTACACATGGTCGGTGAAGAAGCGGGTGAAGTGGTACAGGGCTTTGCCGTGGCAATGCGCGCGGGCGCCTCGAAGGCTCAGTTCGACAACACTGTCGGCATCCACCCCACGGCAGCCGAAGAGTTCGTCACAATGAGAACGGCCGTTACCGAGCCCCATTACGAAGTTCCCGTCGGATCTGAGTACTAGTGTTTGACCCTGCCATTGGGTGGCGGCACAGGAAAAACAGCTTATCGCCAACCTGCGGGGAGAACGAAGGTCGCAGATCGCAACTATGCGCCGATTGCATGCGGGCACTTGGTTGATTCAGCGGCGACGCAGCTTCTGACCAGTTCTACGCCTGCTGCTCGCCGGCCGAAGTCTGCCAGGCGAAAACCAACAGAGCAACACCGGAGTCTTTGCTATCACGCGACACGCTGGGCCGCCCATCGGCGAGCGGGACGCCGAGCGTCAGCCCCACGCGGCCACGCAGGCGCGCAAGGAAAAGGCAAGCGTCGGATCGATGTACTCGCGCGGCAGTTGCCGACCTTGCGTTCTTGACGGGGTTGGAGCAYACGGGCGCGAGACGGGCCAGCGCMACCGCGCGCCKTGCACTGCGCGCGCATACGCAGTYTGCCTCGYCGCWTCCAACGWMTGCSTGATGCKGGGTTTTAGTGCTTGTCGCTCTCCGGATACCAGTAGATGCGCTTGCGCTTGCCCACGCCCGCGATACTGATCTTGGCCTGCGACCAAGATACGCCCAATCCACTATCATAATCCTCCCAGTTATGATGAATCCGTCTAACTGCACATCTTCGATATAAGGCGAGCGCTCGAAGCGTATCAAGGGCTTGTCTGGTGTTCAGCCGGAAGAATGGCTCGAAGGCAGTCCAAGATGGACGGTCGACTATTGAAGGGCGGTGCACCTATCGATGCAGCAAGCCTGTCACGCGTCGCCGGAAGGTCGGAGAAGTTCTAGTGGGCGCAGCGCCTGCACAGCGCGTTGGAGCACCCGAATCAAGTCTTCCAGTTCCTCCACAATGGTCTCGGCCTGCTCGACCAAGGCTGGATCCGTTGCTCCTGAGACGAGACTGGCACCATTGAGAACCGTATGGGCCATGCCATGTAACTGGAGTAAGTCGTCGCGAATTCCTGCCGGCTCGCTGACTCGGGCTCGTATCGTATCGACGAGGTCCACAATGCGCAGGATCTCGCTGGTGTCGAAGCTGTCCTGCAGGCGATGCAAGGCATCGGTGTCAACCGGGCCATAAGGGGTCTGGGTGTTAGGCATGGCGTGGTTTCCAAACGGAGAATGCGGGGGTAGTGAAAAGACTGTCGCGGATCCAAGCCTCCGGAGTCCGCTCAAGGTTTAGCTTGTAGTCGCCAAAGCGCTTGATGTTGCTGGTGAGATATGGGCTAAGGAAGCTGATGTCGTCTACGTCGACCTTGATACCGTCCTTCTCCATGGCACGAAGCGCCTGCATCATGTCGGCGGTGTTCTGAAGGATCACTGCGGAGGCGACCAGATCGTTGTAGCGCAATCGCTTTTGCTGCTCGTCGGGATCGTTCACGGGCAGAACATCGCCGCCGAACGAGAACCACTTGGCAAAGCCATTGTAGGACTCGATCTTGTTGGTCGTCGCAGTGATTTCCTGGCGCAGTTCGCGGCTGCCGATCCACTCCAGCAGAAACACGGTGCGAACAACCTTGCCCAGTTCCTGGGCGGCCAGCAGGAGCCGATTCTTGCGACTATCCGATCCCAAGCGGCGCAGCAGTAGGGGAGAGGATATGGTTCCGGCCTGGATCGACAACGCGACCTGCATCAGATCCTGCCAGTGAAGGGCGATCAGGTCCCAATCCACCGCGCCCGAAAAAAGGCGCTCAATATGACGATACTTGGAGGTGGGATAGGCTCGGTAAAGTTTCAGATCCTGCCAGTTACGAATCCGCGGCATCAGGTTGATGCCAAGCAGGTAGGTAAAGGCAAAAACGGCAGCTGACTGGCCCTGAGTGTCGGCATGCACCGTGTCTGCCTCCACGCTCAAGCCTGCCTTAAGCAAGCCCTCGATGACGTAGACCGCTTCCCACACGCCGGGCGGGATGAAGTGTCGGAATACGGCGATGTAGTTGTCTGCAACATGCCGGTAAGCCACCGCGCCCTTCTTGCGGTAGCGGAAGTGGTAGCCCGTGAGCAGGTTATTGTCGTAGAAGTCGTATTGCGTGCCGTCAGCCGCCACGGTCTTACCGTCCCCCCAATGCTTGGGCAGGTCGAGCTGGAGATACAACTCGATCAGTTCGCGCTGCGCGGTTTCAAGCCGTTCGAGACTCATATGTCGCCGATTGACGAACGACATCATGTGCGGCGTCACCCGTTCGCCCATGTGGCGAGCTGCTTGCGTGGGTCCGAGATTGCAGCCCATCGCGAAGATCGTCAGCAAGTAGCGCTCGGCGGCGTGGCGGATCTTGGGATCGCTGCCTGAAAGCGGGCCGAAGTGGCGCGTGAAGTGGGTCCAATGCTCGATGTTGGCCAGGACGTCCAGCAGGTTGCGGTTCGGCATGTGGCCGATCAGCGTCTGCTGAAGCGCAAGCGCGCTGGCGGGGATTTCCTTGGCGACGGTCCGGCGGAGTACCGGCTCGCCGTTGCGGCCAATGGTGACGTGCTGACGCTTATCCGGAAAACTATCGTCCAGGTTCTGTGCCGTCGCGGCCAACCACTGACGTAGGTGTGCAACGAAATCCTGCGCGTTGGTCGGCATCTCCAGCTTGGCGCAGTAGTCAGGGAGGCGGCGCTCGCATTCACGCCAGGACAACAGATGCAGCCGGTAGTCGGCAAACGCGTCTGAGCCGACGACACAGAGGTCGCCAGAGCGCAGTTCGGCGACCATATGCGAAAGTACGCAGAGCTCCAGATGGCGCCGATTGATGCCGGGCCCCAGATTGTCAGAGCGATATACGAGCTTGCGCCAGCGCTCCGAGGCGAAGCTCAGATCGACGTCGGCGGAAAGCCATTCGCGGTGTAGATCCGCATTCTTCAACACCACTGCCAGTGCGGCCAGTAGGGTGCACGACTGGCTGGTTGACTGCCACTTCAGCACTTCGGCCAGGCGCAACATTACCGAGCGGTGCGGGCGAAAATGCCGCCACAAAAGGGGCAAGTAGTTGTTCCCGCTGAAGGCGCGGACCTCAGCGCAGTTCTCGCGTAGAGGCTCTAAATCGCCTGAGGGGGCAAGAAGGCGCCGTACCTCTACGCCGATCTGAGCAGTCCTCGCCCTCGGCGAAATCGAACGGTTAGCGAGTGGTGCAGTATGCGCCAATGCCCGTGGGTGAGGCTGGGTGCCAGGCGAGGGAAGCCGATGAGACCTTCCAGCCTCTCTATTACGCCGGGCCCGAGGACGTCGAATACGACGAGTCGGCAGAAAGGTCCCGAAGTCGTACTGCGTTGATTGGGCGCGAGAATTCGTAAGGAACCATTGGCACGAGCGCAGCGACGAGTGTGGCCTCGATAAAGTAGCTATCTGCAGTTTCCGCCTGATCGTGCATGGGGGCAGTCATTTCAGAACCATCTTGTCTGGGGTAGCCGCTTCGCCCGGGCCATCCCTTTCCCT
>NZ_JBFTND010000296.1:0-6583 GCF_056397305.1 Cupriavidus sp. 05N40 | reverse complement strand
AACCTGATCCACCCGAACCGGATCCAGGTGCTCGGCAAACCCGAAATCACCTATTACCAGCGTCTCGACGACGAAATGCGCAAACGCCAGATGGGCGAGCTGATCCTGCTCGAGCCGCCCTTCCTGGTGATCGCGGACGGCATGGAGCCACCCCCCGACCTGGAACTGCGCTGCACGCGCTCGTCCACGCCCCTGTTCACCACGCCGGTATCCTCGGCCGCGGTCATCGACCACCTGCGGCTCTATCTGTCGCGGATTTCCGCGCCGCGCGTGACCATGCACGGCGTGTTCCTCGACATCCTCGGCATGGGCGTGCTGATCATGGGCGAGTCGGGTCTGGGCAAGAGCGAACTAGGCCTGGAACTGATCTCGCGCGGACACGGACTGGTGGCCGACGATGCGGTGGACTTCGTGCGCCTGGGGCCTGACTTCATCGARGGCCGCTGCCCGCCGCTGCTGCAGAACCTGCTSGAAGTGCGCGGMCTGGGCCTGCTCGACATCAAGACSATCTTCGGCGAGACKGCSGTGCGCCGGAARATGAAGMTSAAGCTGGTGGTGCAGCTGGTGCGGCGCAACGATGGCGAGTTCGAGCGCCTGCCGCTGGATTCCCAATACCTCGACGTGCTTGGCCTGCCGATCCACATGGTCAAGATCCAGGTGGCGGCCGGCCGAAATCTCGCCGTGCTGGTCGAGGCCGCCGTGCGCAACACTATCCTGCGCCTGCGCGGCATCGATACGCTGCGTGATTTCATGGACCGCCAGCGTGCCGCGATGCAGGCCGATGTCGCTTCGCGCGGCCAGGGCCGCCTGCTCTGACAAGCGGTTTCTGCGCCACTTTTCGTTTGCTTATATTGCTGCAAGCATGAAGAAGGGCGACGAGCGCAAGGCATTCATGAAGGAATGCCTGTCCAAGTAACAAGGGTCGCCCTTTCGTGGACGCATGTGCAAATGGCGAACTCCGGTTCGTCATTTTTTATGAGGCCCGCCCGTCACGATACCGTCATGACGGCGTCATCGCCTGATGTTATGCTTGTGACGCTATGCGCATCATACTTATCACCGGAATTTCCGGCTCCGGCAAATCCGTCGCCCTGAACGTACTGGAAGACGCAGGCTATTACTGCGTCGACAACCTGCCGGCCCAGTTCATCCCGGAACTGGCGCGCTACCTGGCCGCCCAGGGCTATACCCACCTCGGCGTCGCCACCGATATCCGCAGCCGCGAATCGCTGGACCAGTTGCCCGGCACGCTGCGCGACCTCGCCGCGGAGCACGAGGTCCGCGTAGTCTTCCTGACGGCCAATACCGATGCGCTGGTACAGCGCTACTCAGAGACCCGCCGGCGGCACCCGCTGTCGATGCGCATCGACAAGGCCGGCCTGCCCGCCGCCACGGGCGACGATGCGGGCAATGCACCCGATGCCGATGCGCCGCTCAACGACACTTCGCTGATCGAAGCGATCGAGATGGAGCGCGAGCTGCTCAGCCCCCTGGCGGAAGCCGCGCACCGCATCGATACCAGCAATGTGCGCACCAACACCCTGCGCGCGTGGATCAAGGAGTTCGTGCGGGACGACGACCTGCGGCTCACGCTGCTGTTCGAATCGTTCGGCTTCAAGCACGGCGTGCCCAGCGACGCGGACATGGTGTTCGATGTGCGCTCGCTGCCGAATCCTTACTACGACCTCGCGCTGCGGCCGCTGACCGGGCGCGACGAGCCGGTGATCGATTTCCTGCAGAGCCAGCCGATGGTGCTGGCGATGGCCGAGGATATCCGCGCCTACGTCGAAAAGTGGCTGCCGAGTTTCATCGCCGACAACCGCAGCTACCTGACCGTGGCCATCGGCTGCACCGGCGGCCAGCATCGTTCGGTGTACATCGCCGAAAGACTTGCCAACTATTTCCGCGCGCATGGTAATGTGCTGGTGAGACACCGCGAGCTCGCGCCGGGCGGCTGACATGCCGCGACGCCAGGCTCCGCGGTCCCCGCCCGGGCCGCCGGTGTCCGGCATCGCTGCCCGGGCGCAACCTTTGCTGGCTCAGCATGTCCTCACGCGCCACGCCCACCGCTCCCGGCCCGTCGACCTCGCCGTCCTCATCCGCTACGCCGGCGCCGCCCCGGCTGGATAGCCTGCCGCTGTTTCCGCTGCACACCGTTCTGTTCCCCGATGGCCTGCTGCCACTGCGCGTGTTCGAGGCGCGCTACGTGGACATGGTGCGTGCCTGCATGCGCGACCGCACACCCTTCGGCGTGTGCCTGATCGCCAGCGGCAGCGAGGTCGCGCATCCCGGCGAGCCCACCATGCCGGAGACGGTCGGCTGCCTTGCGGATATCGTCGATTGCAATATGGAGCAGCTCGGCGTGCTGCTGATCAGCACGCGCGGGCGGCAGCGCTTCCAGCTGCTCAGCCACAGCGTGCGCGAAGACGGCCTGATGGTGGGCCAGGCCAGATTGCTGCCTGCGGACATCATCGACTGCAAGCTCGAATTGCTGGGCGAATGCCTGACCGTGCTACGCCGCATCGTCAGCTCGCTGCACGCCGAGCATCCCGGCAAGCTGCCCTTCAGCGAGCCTTTCCTGTGGGACGACCCGAGCTGGGTGGCGAACCGCCTGTGCGAACTGCTGCCGGTACCGCTCAAGGCGAAGCAGATGCTGATGGCCCTGCCCGATGCGGGGATGCGGATCGAGATCGTCCACAAATACATGCACCAACACCACATCCTCTAGGAAGGTTCAGGAAGGTTCAGGAAGGGACGAGCAAATCTGCTGCGCAAGCGGTGGCAGGCACTGTGGTGCTCGCCGTACCCATCTACGGCCGCGCTCCTCGCACCTGCCGCCTGCCACCTGCCGCCCGCTGCGATCTCTTCACCCTTGCTGACCCACCCTTAGAACAAGCCTCCCCGCGCTTGCGTTTCCAGCAGCTTGCGTACCGGTGCGGGAGTGCCGACTTCATCCAGGTCGTCGAGCGAGATCCAGCGCAGCGCCGGGCCGTCGCCGCTATCGCGCACGGCCAGCGCGCCGCTCATGTCGACGCGGATGGCGCGGATGAGCAGGCGAAAGTGGGTGAAGACGTGGGTGAGCTCGCCGACCATCGCGGCGCGGTCCGGGGTTCCGAATTCGCGGGCGCGTTCGAGCGCCGCGTCTTCGGCCTGCTCGGCATCGAAGGGCACGGTGTCGACCGGCATTTCAGGCAGGCTCCACAATCCACCCCAGATGCCGCTGTCCGGGCGCAGCGCCAGCAGGACCTCGCGGCGGCGCCGCACCAGCAGCATCACGGTGCTGCGCTCGGGGATGGCGGCGCGCGGCTTGGGCGTGGGCAGCACGGCAGTCAGGCCGTCGCGGCGCGCCACGCAGTCCGCCGACAGCGGGCACGACTGCGCCGCGCCCAGGCATGCAGGCTTGCCGCGCGAGCAGACCGTGGCGCCGAGATCCATCAGGCCCTGGGTGTAGGACACCATATCCTCGGACTGCGCAGGTCCCTCGGCCGGCAACACTTCGCCCGCCAGCTGCCACATGCGGGTCTCGACCGCCTTGACGCCGGGATGTCCGTGAATGCCGAAGAACCTGGCGAACACGCGCTTGACGTTGCCATCCAGGATCGGCGATCGCACGCCGGCGCTGAACGCGGCCACCGCGGCCGCGGTGGAGCGGCCGATGCCGGGCAGCGTCACCAGTACCTCCGGATCGGTCGGGAACGCGCCGCCGTGCTCGCTCATCACGGCCTTGGCGCAGCGATGCAGGTTGCGCGCGCGCGAGTAATAGCCGAGCCCGGCCCACAGGGCCATCACCTCATCGGCGCTCGCGGCGGCAAGCGCGGCGACCGTGGGAAGGCGGCTTACAAAACGCTGGAAGTACTCGATCACCGCGCTGACCTGGGTCTGCTGCAGCATGATCTCGGACAGCCAGATGCGATAGGGATCGCGTGTGTTCTGCCACGGCAGGTCATGGCGCCCGTGCACGCGCTGCCACGCCACCACGCGGGCGGCAAAGTCGGCGCACGGCGGGGCTACGGCGGCGGGAGTATCAACAGGCAGGGCGGCGGACTTGCGGGGCATCGGAGACGTGACGGGAAAGGCGGCGGCGCCGGGAGCGGCGGCGCGTCATGATACCGCCTCCCGCGCCACGGCCCCGCCGTGCCTGTGCCCTGCCTCAGGCCGCAACCGCCCGCGCCGGGGCGGCGCTGCCCTCCGAGCCCAGGATCTGCCCGGCGAACGATTCGATCCGTCCGCTGCGGTCGTCAAGGCCGTTGAGCACTTCCTCGAGCTGCGCGATGCGGCTCTCGAGCGTGTCGGTGGCTTCGTGGATGCGCTCGATCGAATCGACCCGGCGGCGCAGCTGCTTCTGGTGCTCGCGCACCTGCGCCTCCAGCGGCGTCATCACCGACTTGAGCCAGATCTCGATATCGCGGTTGAGGTCGCGGAAGGTCTCCAGCACGCGGCTGGAGATGGTGGAGAACGCGCTCTGCACCAGCTGCGGGCGCGAACGCGTCAGCATGCTCATGGCGCCGAAGTGCGTATTGGCCAGTGTCAGCGTCAGCTGCAGTTCGCTGATATAGCGCGCGGTGACGAACTGGATCGGCGCCGGCAGCGTGAAGCCATGCTCCGCATTGAAGCGGCGGTACATGCTTTCGGTGAGCTGATGGAGCTGGACGATCTTCTGGTCGGCCTCGCTCACCAGTTCGCCGAGCCGCGCGAACAGGCTGTCCATGTCTTCGCGCAGGCCGCGCGAGAAGAACCTTTCCTTCATCTGCTCGCGCCGGTCGCGCATGGTGCGACGCACGTCGCGCAGCTGCAGGCTCTTGATGATGTCGGCGCTGTGCCGCCCGAACACCAGCCGCAGGGCCTGGAACTTGGCGATGCTCTGCTCGAACTCTTCCTTCTCGGACTGCACGCGCGAGAGCATGTGCTTGACCATTGCGTGGTTCTTGCCGCGCAGGCCGCGCAGCTCGAACAACTGCTCGACGATGCTGCGGCGGCGGCTTTGCAGCAGCTGCTGCGCGCCGCGCGCCATCTCCTCCACGGAGCGCTGCACCTGGTCGGCGACGATCTCGCGCCGCTGCGGGATCAACTGGTCCGACAGCACGTGTTCGAACTGCGGCAGGCCGCTGCGCGCAAGCAGGTCGTCGTCGTGCGTCACCTTGGCGACCAGCCCCTTCTGCGCCGACACCGGATAGACGCGCGATTCGTCGATGCCCAGCACCTGCGCGCTGGTGGTGACCTGGCGCGTGATCTCCGCCGCGGTCTCGGACGGCGTCTTGAGCGGGTCCCACAGGCCGTCGATCTTGTTGAGCACCGCCAGGCAACCCTTGCGGTGGCCGGCGCTGACATGGCTGCGCCAGAGCTCGAGGTCGCTCTTGGTCACGCCCGCGTCGGCTGCGAGCATGAACACCACCACATGCGCATCCGGGATCAGGCGCAGCGTCAGCTCCGGCTCGGTACCGATGGCGTTCAGCCCCGGCGTGTCGAGGATCACCAGGCCCTGGCGCAGCAGCGGATGCGGGAAGTTGATCACCGCATGGCGCCAGCGCGAAATCTCCACCATGCCGTCGGCGTCGAGCGCGTACGCGGCGTCGGGGTCCTTGTCGTTGTACAGGCCCAGCGATTCGGCCATCTCGCGCGTGACGCGGCTGGTCTCGATCACGTGGCGGAAGGCGGCGAGCATGCCGTCGGGCGACGACGGATCGAGCGGCACGGTATGCCAGTGCGAATCGACGTCGAGGAAGTCGGCGGTGGAGGCTTCCTGCATGCGCGTCTCGATCGGCAGCAGGCGTATGCAGGGCGCCTCGCTCTCGTCGTAGCGCAGCTCCGTCGGGCACATGGTGGTGCGCCCGGCCGACGACGGCAGGATGCGCCGGCCGTAGTCGGCAAAGAAGATGGCGTTGATCAGTTCGCTCTTGCCGCGCGAGAACTCAGCAATGAAGGCAACCTTGAGCCGGTCACTCTTGAGCACGCCCTGGATGCGCTGCACGCGTTCGTCAGCCTGCGCATCGTAGAGATCGTGCTGCTGCAGCCACGAGCGGAATTCAGCCAGGGAATCGAGTACCCCGGTTCTCCAGGCACCGTATTGTTCGAATTGATGGA
Organism: Cupriavidus sp. 05N40; assembly: GCF_056397305.1. Classification (NCBI taxonomy): domain Bacteria; kingdom Pseudomonadati; phylum Pseudomonadota; class Betaproteobacteria; order Burkholderiales; family Burkholderiaceae; genus Cupriavidus; species Cupriavidus sp. 05N40. The sequence continues at coordinate 502 of NZ_JBFTND010000296.1, read as the reverse complement.
CGAGGGTTGTCATTGGTACTGGGATCTTGAGCGCTGAGCCCCGCGGCAGCGCCAGGTGCCACGCGCAGGAATCTACGCCGGCTCGCGCCAGGACGGGGGCTGTGGATGCTGTAACACTTTTTTACGTTCTCGACGATACAGGTTTCCCAAGCACTTTTGTGAAATTCGAAGCGCCTGTGCGCGCCCGGTGTTGCGCCGGCCCATCGGGYGCGCGCAACATACTCCGGAAGGTAACAAAGAGCCACTTTTACGTGGCGTTGCTCCGCGCGCCCTGCCGCGGCGARCCGCATGCCGTTCAACGCTGGCAGGTCGGGCAATAGAAGGTGGAGCGCTGCCCCTGGACGATCTGGCGGATGGTGGTGCCGCATACCCGGCATGGATGACCGGCGCGGTCGTACACGGCGCAGTCCAGCTGGAAGTAGCCGCTGCTGCCGTCGCTGCCGACGAAGTCGCGCAGGGTGCTGCCGCCGCGCTCGATGGCGCGTGCGAGCGTGTCCCGCAC
>NZ_JBFTND010000295.1:0-6592 GCF_056397305.1 Cupriavidus sp. 05N40 | reverse complement strand
TTCTGGAGGCCCGTGGTCGAGATCCTAGAGACCTCCCGGAGAGTGATTTCACTCGACCATCCCGGCGTCGGTAAAAGCAGGATCCAAGGCGCACCGACGATCTCCGGCATTGCGGATGCGGTGATCCGCTGCCTTGACGAGCGCGGCATCGAGCAGGCCGACATCATCGGCCATTCGACAGGATCACTGGTCGCGCAGGCCATGGCTCTGGATTTCCCGCCGCGCGTCAAGTCGATCGTGCTGAGTAGCGGTTGGGCGAAGCCGGATAAACGATTCCAGGACTTCTTTGCCTTCCGAAAGCATGTGCTGCGAGAGCTTGGCGGCGATGCGTACAACACGCTGACCAAGCTGACGGCCTATCCCTCGGAGTGGTACGGCAAGCATCTCGCAACCGAGGCTCGGCTGGACTTCCCGATGACTGCAGATGTCGATATCGACATGGTGATTGCACGGATCGACATGCTGCTTGACTACACCCGCTACAAGGAACTCGTTGCTCTGCGTGCCCCCACTCTGGTGGTGGGTGCCCAGGACGACTACATCATTCCTTTCCACCACTCGCAAGAACTCGCGCGCTTGATTCCGGGCGCCTGCCTGCAAGAGCTTGCTGGCGGGCACTTTGCTCCGGTTACCCGCACGGTGGCCTATGTGGCCATGTTGAACAAATTCTGGGAGAGCGCAGCATGAACACCACCAGCATCTCGCGAGTCGCACTCCTTGGACTCGGGGCAATCGGTAAGCGCGTCCTTGAGGCTTTGCGCAGCCGCCATCTTCCGGAAGCTAGCTTCGCCGCGATCGATCCCTCCGGTCATGCAGACGCCTTCATGCGTCTCTATGACATCTCCTTGTGCTCCGACGTTGCGTCGCTGGTTGCCTGGAAGCCGGACCTGGTTATCGAGTGCGCGGGTCATGCCGCAGTGAGCGCAGCCGTTCCTGAGTTGCTTCGGCAGGGCATACCGGTCGTCATCGCATCGATCGGTGCGCTAGCGGACGAGGGATTGCACCAGCGGCTGAGGCAGGCCGCCGAACAGGGGGAGACCAGGCTGATCCTGGTTTCCGGTGCGATTGGTGGGCTGGATGCACTCAGGTCCGCGCGCTCAGCGGGTCTGGATAGTGTGGTCTATGTAGGCCGCAAGCCGCCGCGTGCGTGGTTGGGTTCCCCCGCCGAGACGCAGTTCGATCTCAACTCGATAGCGGCACCAACCACGATCTTCCGCGGCACTGCAGCCGAGGCCTCGGCAAGCTATCCCAAAAACGCCAATGTCACCGCAGCCGTCGCCTTGTCCGGACTCGGATTCGATGCGACCCAGGTGGAACTGATCGCTGATCCCACCGTAGCCCGCAATGTCCACGAGGTGGAGGCCACAGGCCCTTTCGGCTGCATCAAGGTGCTGCTCGCAAACAACCCACTGCCCGACAACCCTCGCACCTCGTGGCTTGCTGCGCTGAGCATCGAGGAGGCCGTATTGAAACAACTGCAGCACGTCATCTTTTAAGGAAGAGCAAAATGAGAATCAAAGATAAAGTCGCCCTGATCACCGGCGCTGGAGCGGGCATCGGCGAAGCCACCGCAGAACTTTTTGCGCGCGAGGGCGCGAAGGTGATCGTTGCGGACCTGAACATTGACAATGCGCGTGCTGTTGCCGCGCGCATCGGCAAGAATGCGCTGGCTATCGAAGTCGACGTCGCGAGTAGCGAGCAAGTCAGGCAGATGATCCGACACGCTGCCGAGCATTTCGGTGGCATTGACATCCTCGTCAACAACGCAGGCTTCGGTACGCTCGGCAGTGTGGTGACGCTGGAGGAGGATGCGTGGGATAGTGTTATCGACGTCAATCTGAAGGGCGTCTATCTCTGCTCGAAGTATGCCATTCCCGAACTGGTACGTCGCGGCGGCGGGTCCATCGTGAATCTGGCCTCGACGATCTCCGTGGTGGGCATTCCCGACCGCGCGGCCTACGTGGCGGCCAAGGGTGGTGTGGCTGCCCTAACGCGTGCCATGGCCTTAGATCATTCGGCGGAAGGCATCCGCGTCAACAGCGTCGCTCCCGGTGTCATCAACTCGAGCTACTACGACAAGATGTTCAAGGAAGTTGCCGATCCGATCGCTTTCCGCAAGGGCCTCGAAGCACGGTCGCCGTTGAACAAGATGGGAGAGCCTATGGATATCGCCCAGATGATCCTCTTTCTTGCATCCGACGAGTCGAGCTTCGCCACTGGCGCGATGTTCACGGTCGACGGTGGCTATACGGCACGATAGGAAGCAACATGGTTCACGAACTCCGCGAGTACCACTTCCTACAGCCAAACTGGGACCGATACTGGGATCTATTCACTGGCGTGTGCATGCCGCTTCGTGGAACCGAGTTTGGGGTCCTTCGCGGAGCGTGGATCGAGCGCCACGAAGGTCGCGTAACGTTCCGACACCTGTGGGAGTATGCATCGCTGGATCATCGCGCTGAGCGACGCGTCGCTCTGTCTGCTAAGCCCGCCTGGCGCGAGGACTTTATCGCCAACGCCACGCGGTTGATCGACGGCCAGACATTGTCGATGCTCAGCCCAAAGCGCGTCACACTTTGCCGGAGCAACGCCGGCAGAACCGTCCAGCTCTTCAGGTTCTATTGCAAGGTTGGCGCGGTCGGCAAGCTGCTCGAGCGGCTCGAAGCCAGCGGCCCCGCTGGCTGGTCGACGTGGTCCATGGAGTTCCCGGATCCGAACGGAGTGATAGCGATTGGCGAGACCGTGTCGCCCGATGTCCCTGCGGCCATCAGCACTGGATTGGCTCGCGTAGAGGTGGCGGCGATAGAAGGGGTGAACGTACCTTCCGTGTAAAAAATGGCGGTAGCAGGGCTCGCAGCCGCCTGTGGCAAGGTGTTTCGCCGCAATGAGTCTCGCGCGATCTGTGTATATGTAAGTCCTTGATGGATCGCACTTTCCGGGACAAATCGCCAGAAAACTCACGGAAAGTACGACCCCTAGCCAGTTCGGCCATGTCGGTGGTCCCGCTTTGGTTTCAAGCGGAAGGCGTGGCGTCGGAGGCCGACATGCGATAGCCAGGGCCTGAGGAAACGGTCCCGACTGGCCCCGGTGTGGGCGCATCGGGCAGTTCCATCCGTTTGATGCGGCCAACCACGAGCCAATAGCAGAGGATGGCCACCAGCCCGTGTGCTCCCACGAAGACCAGCGCACCGCTGAATGAATGCGTCTCTGCGATGATGTAGCCGATCACGATCGGCGTCACGATGCCGGCCACGTTGCCCACGGCGTTGAACAYGCCACCGGTGCTGCCGACGATACGCGCGGGCGCGGTATCGGCCACCACCGTCCACCCCAGCGAGCCGAAGCCCTTGCCGAAGACCATATCTTTACCGTGATGGGCGGCCTGGGCCTCCTGCTGGCGCTCGTCTGGATGCGCACGTATTTCTCACCGGCCGAGCATCCACGCGTCACGCGCGCCGAGATCGCCCATATCGAGGCGGGCGGCGCGCTGGTTCACCTGGGCGGCAAGCGCAAGAGCGACGCGCCACCGCCACGCCTGGCCGACATCGGCCTGCTATTCCGCAGCCGGATGCTAGTAGGCATCTTCATTGCGCAGTACTGCATCACCTCGATCACGTGGTTCTTTGTATCGTGGTTCCCAAGCTATCTGGTCAACGGACGCGGATTCTCGATCCTGCAGGCCGGTTTCGTCGCCGCAGTGCCGGCCATTTGCGGCTTTATCGGTGGGGTTTCCACGGGATTTGTGTCCGACGCGCTGCTACGCCGCACCGGTTCGTTGACGCTGGCGCGCAAGCTGCCTATCACGATCGGGCTGCTGCTCAGCGCCAGCATGATCGCCTGCAATTATGTGGACACCGACTGGCTCGTGATTGCCCTGATGAGCCTGGCGTTCCTTTGCCATATGGGGGCCAGCCACCGAGAGCGTGGCGCGGTCGCCTGTGCTCAGTGCCAACACGATGGTGATCAGGGCCAGGGTGATATAGCGATAAGAGCCGGCCTTGGGGGCGGCTGGGTCATGTATGCCGGACATGCAGCGTCTCCGAATAATGTATTGCCCCGGTCCGAATCGACGTCGCGGGGCTGCTTGGGCGAATCGTAGTGAACACGTACACATACCGAAAGCCCGTTGGGACGACGCTTCGGCATGGCGTCCCAGAGCGTGGGACAAACCGGCGCAACAACCCGCTTCGCAACGCATTGCAACTTGCCCCGGAATCCCGCCGCGACAACAATGAACACGTGTTCATTTCTCGAGTATGGCGGAGGCAATACATGTATATCAGCGAACAGTTGTTGAATCCGGACGAGCGCCGCTTGCGGCTCTCCACGCAACTGGGTGTGGAAAGCGTGGTCCTGGACAATCGCGGCACGGAACTGGTCTCGGCGACGGGCGGCGTGTCTGCCTGGGATACAGGCAAGCTGGTCGCGTATCGGCGCTGGGTGGAAGGCTTCGGCCTAAAGCTCGACGTGTTCGCGCTCGATGTCGGGTCGATCCYGCTTGATTCGCTGGTCGATCTCGGCAGCGCCCGCCGGCAGCGCGACATGCTGGCACAGAACATCCAGAAGGCGGCCGATGCGGGCATCACCTGCCTCAAGTACAACGTCCAGATGGTGGGGATCACGCGCACCGGACTGAAACCCGGCCGCGGTGGCGCGCAGAATTCGGGCTTCGTGTATGCCGAGTACTCGCCCGAGGACGACCGCAAGCATTCCTACTGGGGCGTCGGCTATCCCACCAACCAGGAAGAGGGTGGCGCGCAGAGCGCGATGCTGTGCGGCCAGAAGATGGCGCGCGACGTGCCGGCCGTGACCGAGCAGGCCGGCTGGGACGCGATCGAGTTCCTGGTGGAAGGGCTGGTGCCCGCTGCGGACCGCGCCGGCGTGYGGCTGGCCTGCCATCCGCACGATCCCGCCTATCCGGTGGGTGGGCTCAATGGCATCGAGCACGTGGTCGGCTCGGCCGACGGCATCCGCCGCTTCCTGGCGCTCAGTGACAGCCCGAACCACGGGCTCAACTTCTGCCAGGGCACGGTGGCCGAGATGTTCACCGAGCCCGGCAAGGCGATGATTCCGGTCATCGAGGAATTCGCAGCGACGGGACGCATCTTCATGGTCCACTTCCGCAATATCCGCGGCGGCTATCTCGACTTCCAGGAGGTCTTCCCCGACGAAGGCGATGTGGACATGTTCGAGGCCATCAAGGCGTACCAGCGCGGCGGCTATGCCGGCCCGCTGTGTCCCGACCACGTGCCGGTTTCCGATCTGGACGAGAACCGCGAACGCTTCATGTCCTTTGCGCTTGGCTATACGCGCGGCCTAGTGCAGGCGGCGGGAGCGTGGTCGACGGCCCCGGCACGGCAGGCCTGACACAGGCATGCGCGTCCCGGCGCGCCGTCAACTGCTTTCACGTGCGACTACGCTGAAACCGAGGTCCGCCACCGGCGGCAGGGCGTCGCCACCGTCGACAAGACGGGACAGCAGCATGCGGGCGGCCTGCTTGCCCATCTCGCGCGCCTGCACGCGCACGCTGGACAATGCGGGTTGGCTGGCTGAAGCAATCGCCAGATCGGAGAAGCCCACCACGGCCATACGCTGCGGCACGGCCCACCCCTCCTGACGGCAGGCGAGCAGGGCGCCCACGCCCAGCGTATCGTTGCTGCAGTACACGGCCTGGAGATGTGGCGCGCGTGCCATCAGTACGCGCATCATCCGCGCACCGTCCTCGATGGAGGACGGCGGCGCGACCACCTCGGTCTCGATCGCCGGCAATCCCAGCCGTGCCACCTCTTCGCGGAAACCTGCCAGCCGCTTGGCGGCGCGGTGTTCATGCGCGCCGAGGAAGCCCAGATGGCGATAGCCGCGCTGCGCCAGATGCCGCGCCACGGCGCCACCCGCGCCCTCGTTCGAAAAGCCGGCCACCATGTCGATCGGATCGTCGGTCAGGTCCCAGGTCTCGACCACGGGCTTGCCGAAGGCGCGCAGCTTGCGCCGGATCGCGCCGCCATGCTCGACGCCCGTCAGCACCAGTCCATCGACCTGCCGACCGATGAAGGTATCGATCAACGCCTCCTCGCCGGTCTCCAGATAGCGCGATTGCCCCAGGAGTAGCTGGTAACCACCCGATTCAAGGATTTCGCCCAGGCCATCCATCGTCTCTGCGAACCAGGCATTCGACAGCGTGGGCACGATGGCGCCGACGATGCGCGAGCGGCGCGTCGCCAGGCTCCCCGCATTGAGGTTGGGCACGTAGCCAAGCGCTGCGATGGCGGCCTGCACCAGCGCCAGTGTCTGCGGCGACACCAGCTCCGGGTGGCTGATAGCGCGTGACACCGTGACACGCGAGACACCGGCCACGCGCGCCACGTCGATCATCTTGCTGCTGTTTCCGGGGTGCGACGAATCAGAGGACATCGTTAAGGAAGGGTCAGTGCGCGGAAATGTGCGCCAAACATCGGCCGCCGCCGGGGCTGGCCGCATTCCGTCCCAAGCCGTGGGACGTGCCTCGCGCCGTGCCATGGAGCGGCTTGTATTGTCAGTGAGCTTCTCGAAGAATGGAAGCAAGTCAAAGCCGCCGGGCAGGCTGGCCCGGCGA
>NZ_JBFTND010000294.1:0-6653 GCF_056397305.1 Cupriavidus sp. 05N40 | reverse complement strand
CTGCATGTGCGAGGCCGTTTCGACCATCTCTTCACCAATTTCAACAAACTGATCCGATGGCAGCTGAACCTGAATTTTTTCCAGTATGGCTATGCGTTCCTCACCATCATGCTGCCGAGTGCCATTGTGGCTTCACGCGTCCTCTCCGGCGAACTTGAAGTTGGCCGGGCCATCCAGGCAGCCGGCGCATTTGCCGCGATCCTGGCCTCGCTCACCGTGATCGTCGACAACTTTGAAAGTCTGAGCCGGTTCGTCGCCGGACTCGACCGGCTGAGCACATTCTCTGGCGCCCTGGCGCAGACGCCTGTCACGCTGGCCGCGCAGGCCGCGTCGCATGGCGGTGGGAACAAGATCGAAGCGGCGCGAGACGCGCGCCTGGCGCTCGAGCATGTCACCTTGCAGACGCCGAACTACGAACGGACCCTGGTCAGGGATCTCACGGTATCGATCAACCCGGGAGAGGGATTGCTGATCGTGGGCGCGAGCGGGGGTGGCAAGAGTTCGTTGATGCGCGCGATAGCGGGACTCTGGAACTGCGGGACCGGCCGCATCGTCAGGCCGGAACTGGAGCATATGCTGTTTCTGCCGCAGCATCCCTACATGGTGCTGGGCAGCCTGCGCAGCCAGTTGCTCTATCCGGATCGCAATGGCCGCAAGGTATCCGATAAGGAACTCCGGCTGCTGCTTGAGATGGTCAATCTGCCGGACGTCGTGGACAGATTTGGCGGCCTGGATGTGGATCTGGACTGGGGGAAGGTGCTGTCCGTGGGAGAACAGCAGCGCCTCACCTTTGCCCGCGTGCTGCTCGCCAAACCACGCTATGCCATGCTGGATGAGGCCACCAGCGCCCTCGACATCGGCAACGAGGAACACCTCTACTTCCAGCTTTCGACGGGTTCGACAACGCTAGTCAGTGTCAGCCACCGTCCCACTCTCCTGAAGTATCACCAGCAGGTGCTGGAGTTGAGGGGCAATGGGGAATGGGCGCTCCACCCCTCCGGGAGCTACCGCTTTAGCTGGTGAGCTCCCGYACCGCAACGCCCGCAACGGCCCCGCTGTGCTCATCCTTGTCCGGTGCCGGACAGACACAAGCCGGAATCTGGTCCACAAGTAAGCATGCGATCGCGCCGCCAGCGATGGCGATCTGTCGGCGGGATCATGGAATTCCCGTGGAGACCGATCATGAAACTTACTGCCCAATCGTACCTGCCGAAGACGGCATACGTGCTGCCGTCCGTCGCGCTTTTCTCCATGCTGGCGCTGGCCGTTCCCGCCGGGGCCATCACCGCCACGGACGCGCAGGGCTCCCCGCATGTCTTGAAGATCGCGAAGCAGGATCGCATCGATACGCACATCAGCGACCTCCACACGAAGCTCCAGATTACGCGCACGCAGGAACAACTCTGGCAGAAGGTCGCACAGGTCATACGCAACAACGCAAGCAAGATGGATTCGCTGCGGCAGGAGCGCACTGAGGATGCCAAGGGCATGACCGCCGTCGGCGACCTCAAGTCCTACGGGGATATCGCCGATGCGCATGCCGATGGCATCAGGAAGCTCACGCCCGTGTTCCGGGATCTGTACGACAGCATGTCGGACGTGCAGAAGAAGAATGCCGACCTGATCTTCCGGAACCGGCAACAGCATGCGTCGACAAAGAACTGAAGCCCCGGGCCCGGACGGCCGCCGTGGGTACAAGCAACCCCGCGCGGTTCGGGCTTTCGCTCAAGCACAGGAGAGCATGATGAACACCTCAACAACGCGATCGCGCCGGGTGCGCCCGGCGACCGTGAAGGCCGCCGCGGCATTCGGCCTGGCGCTGGCACTGGGTGTCGTGTCGACGGCACCGGCCTTTGGCGACGACCACCATCCCGGCCAGAACCATGGCAACCAGCATGCTTCGTCCCGTCAGGGACACAACGGCAACGGGCAGGGCAACCAACGCTACGATCACGCTCGTGACCATCACGACTATCACGACTATCGCGGCTATCGCGACTATCACGGCAACTACTATGACAACCAGCGCTATGTCTACGCGCCGCCCCCGGTAGCTTACGTGCCCCAGCCGGCGCCCGGCATCAGCCTGTTCTTCCCTCTGCAGATCCGCTAGCCAGGCAAGGCATGGCAAACCTCCCGGGCAACGAATACGTTGCCTGAGAGGGCCCCGCCCGCGCCAGGTACGCACCGGTCAGTGTGCAGTGTTCGCTACGCTGCCAGCGCGCCGTTGTCGTTGCCTAAGTCGCACCAGTCTGCGCGTGGCTTGATCTCGCACCATTCTGCTTGCCCTCGGTTCAGATCCGAACTGGCGTTCGCGTGTTCCGCACCGGATCTATCCGGCACAACAAGGATCCCAGCGATCCGCGAGAATGTCCGTACGGTGGCGGACAACGCGAGTATTTTGTGCTGCCGTTGGCGGGACACCGGCTGAATGTAAGCGCGAAATTGCAACGCATCGCTTTATCCGCGCGCACCATGATCCAGCATGACTCCCCGTTGTTGCGGCCGATTTGCGCCCACTGGCATCGGCACGAACCGTGCCTTTGTCTAAGCAGATCCTGAGCCTTCTTGCTGCGCGCAACAAGTGAAGAAGTGTCAGACGAAGCGCCGTGGAGTTTGTAGGATGCAAAGATCTGGTGCCAGAGCCCCGCTTCRCTGGTCTGGCTGTCGGGACGCCGATTCCACACCACCAAGGGCACCGCGGCTTTGAAGCGCTCTTCCAGCACCTTGGCAACGTACCACTGCACACAACGCGTCTTTCCCAGCCGAGAAGCGCCATAGACGTAGCTGCCGGGGCGCTGCTGTTCGATCCAGTCGCCCACCTGTTTAATCATCTCGTGCATCGGCGGCGTGTACACGGCGTACTGCTTGGTCACGATGCAGTGTCGGGGATCGATGCGTTCGGGCAGTGAGAATGTCATGGCCTATTTGGACTGAGCCATTCGGCGCGGAGGCAGCGTGGATTCGGAGTCGTGGCCCCGCGCCCCGGGCCCGACCTCTTGTGGAGAGCGCCGGCCGGTTCCTCCCGACGGGCTATCGATTCCCGGGGCACGGCCTGCGACGTCGCCCCGTGCCGCCGCGGCGTCAAACATGGTTGCCCCGATCGAGCTGTTGGCTGCTGCGGCCAGGATGCGCCTCGCCTCGAGGTAGGCGGGGTGGGCCGGCAATCTGTGGTTCGTCTGGCTTTCCACATAGCGCAGGAATACTTCGATGGCGTCAGCGCCGGCTGGAATCGTGAACTGCCCACGGGCGCAGGCTTGGCAAACCGCAGCACGGACTGCCAGGCTGTGTGGTGACAAGTTCCAAGGCGGCGCTGCCCGCAGCACACCTAGCGACATGCCATCCAGGGTGGAAGCCGGTGCGATGCGACAGTCATCCTCCTGGTGACAGGTCACCCAGATCTCTGCGCCGACCAGGTCCTGCCGGTTGTGAAGCACCTCGTTGGTATAGCGGCTGTAATAGAACTCTACGAAAGGGGCACGCCCTACCTCCGCGCCACCTCGCACGCGACTTGTTCGCCGGTTTCCGAGGAGTCTGCCAGAATCTTCGGGCGACAGGCCCTTGGCCAGGGCCATGCGGCGTTCGTGTAGCCATGGGTGTCCACTGCCAGTAACGACAGGCGGATACCCGACCTCATCGAGCATGCGGAGGCCACCCTGCGCTACGTGCGTGGCTTGAACGTGCAGATGATCGGCTGGTTGACCGCCCACCATCTGGCTGTGACGCGGATTTCCGTCGAGCTGCAGCATGAGCGCGGGCGGGAAGCGCTGCCATCAACCGTCATTGAGATCGTCCTGGCCGAACCATCCTCGAGCGAGGACTGGACCAGCCGCTCGCGCAGCAGCCGCACTAGATGGTGTCCTGCACGGTCGAGCCTCGCGCCAGCCCCTGTGTGGAGGTCAGCGCAATGCAGCGCACGTGTTGGCCATCGAGTTGTGCCAGGACTTCCGCAGCGATCCGGCCATCGGGCCCGGCACTTCGACGCCGCCGCCACGAACTGAGGCTACCGCGCGCCGGTTTGTCGTCATCGGGAGCCCCTTCGTAATCCATGGATATCGCCGGCCCCACAATTCGTGGATAGAAACTGGCGGGGCGCAACGCCGGACATTTTCCGAAAGTCCCGTGCCGACTTTGGTCTGTTGCGGCGTGTGCGCCCACATCTGTTTCATAGCCTGTTCCGGGCACGAATGCTGTCCGCAAATGTACCGTCTGGCGGAATTATCAGAGCAACACAGCGCCTGCCCAGTCGAAGGCAAAATCAAGTCAGGTTCGCGCGCCGCAGTCTCGCGCGGAGCGAGTTGATCTCATCCAGCAGATCGAGTACTAGGGCAACGCCCGCCGCGCTCAACTCTAGGTCACGCGTCAGCCGCAGTGCGGCGCGGGTACGTGTCAGGGTGGCGCCTTCAAAGCGCCAACCCTGCTCGTCCTCGCCGCACGGCGTCAGCACGCCTTCATCGACCAAGGCAACCACCTGTTCAATGTCGGCATGACAGGCCACGCTCAACTCGATGAGCGAGAATTGAACGTCTTCCTCGACAAGAATCCCATGCAGTATCGAACCACTTTGATCGCTCATCGCATCAAGCCTCCAGTGAACCGCGCGGGGCAAAGCCGCTAAAGGCCTTGGCCATTTCCCGGTATGCTTGCCTAGCGTCTTCCGTATCCGCCGGCGGCAAGGCGATGGACAGCACCGCATAGAAATCGCCGGGTGGCGTGCTGGGAAGGCCCTTGCCCTTTAGCCGCAGCTTGCGGTCCGGCGACGAGGCAGCCGGCACGCTGACTTGCAGAACGCTGCCGTCCGGCGTGGGTATGTCGACGTGGGTGCCCAGCGCGGCTTCCCATGGGGCGACCCGCAGGTCCAGGTAGACGTCGCGATCGTCGACGCGGAACAACGGATGGGGCGCGATCGCGATCTCGAGGTACAGGTCACCGGCAGGCGCGTCTCCGATCCCCGGGCCGCCCTGTCCGGCAAGCCGAAGATGCTGTCCACCGCGAATGCCCTTGGGAATATTCACTTCCAGTTGCCTTTCCTGCAAGCACACATGCCCGCTTGCGTCCACCTGGGGCGTGTGCATCGAGATGGTGCGGCGCCCCCCCAGGTAAGCGTCCACCAGATCGATCTGTACTTTGGCGTGATGATCCCCACCGGCCATGCGGCCATCATGACGTGCCCCGCGACCCTGTGCCGATCTTGCCCCGAACAGCGATTCGAAGAAATCGCTGCGATCCATGTCGTGATCGAGATCAGCTTCACCACCGCTGAACTCGAAGCCACTGTCCCATCCCGGCGGCGGGGTGAATTCGCGGCCGTGCTTGTACCGAGCTTCCACGTCGTCGTAGGCCGCTCTCTTTTCCGCGTCGTTCAACGCCACATAGGCCTCAGCAACGTCCTTGAACCGGGCTTCCGCATCCGGCTCCTTGCTGACGTCCGGGTGATACTTGCGCGCGAGCTTCCGGTAGGCACGCTTGATCTCATCTTGCGTGGCCGTGCGCTCCACCCCAAGCATCGCGTAGTAATCCTTGAACTCCATAGCTACCCTCGGCAACTGGCGTGCGGAACGCGCACGGCGCTTGCGGATGACGCGCCTCTGAGTATAGGCAAAGGGAGCCGCGTGCGAATCATTGGGCGCACATGGCGCGTGAACTGGAGGGCGAGCGTCCCGGAACCTGCTATGTTAGCGGCAATCCCGTTGCTGGAGACACCGGTGAAGAAGCCAGGGCCTGCCCCGGCCAAGCGATCATGGCTTGGGAAACTTGGGCCGGGACTGATCACTGGCGCGGCGGACGACGACCCCAGCGGCATTGCGACCTATTCGCAAGCCGGCGCGCAGTTTGGCTTCAACATGCTGTGGACAGTACTCCTCACCTACCCGCTCATGGTGGGCATACAGGTGGTCAGCGCCCGGATCGGGCGGGTAAGCGGTCATGGGCTTGCCACAAATGTCCGCAAACATTATCCGGCGTGGCTCTTGTACGGTATCGTGAGCTTTCTCCTGATTGCCAATACCGTCAATATCGCGGCCGACGTCTCGGCCATGGGCGAGGCATTAAGTCTGATCACCGGCGGTCCTACGCAGCTGTATGCCGTGATGTTCGGCATGATTTCCTTGCTGCTGCAGGTATTCATTCCTTACCGGCGCTATGTCCGTTTGCTGAAATGGCTTACGCTCGCCTTGCAGGCATATATGGCCACGGCATTCGTCGTGCACATCCAGTGTCGAATTGTCCGGGTCCAATTGTGAGTTGCTCCGCTAGAAAATGCGGTATGTAATAAGTCGAGTGATGCGCGCAGTAATCCACGAGATAGACTCGACTCCATGCATCGTTGAACACAGGAAGGAACCGGATCGCCAAGTATGTTGAAGCGCGGATCGCGTCTCATGCGGCATGTTTGCGCGACGCATTCGATCAGCTCGTCCGTTTGGCAGTCGCAGGCTTTCAGCCTGACAAAATACCGGCCCAGATACCAAAGACTTGCTGTGCAGCCCTTTTTCAACGCTCTTATCGATTGGTGCCGCGCTTCTGCGCCGCGGATTCATCCGCATTGGCGCTACTCAGCTACAAGGTCATAAACAAATTTTTTCCTTGTCCACGAAGATGACCCTACCGCAATCCAAAAAAACCTAGTACAAAAATGACGATAACAACGGCTC
>NZ_JBFTND010000293.1:0-8192 GCF_056397305.1 Cupriavidus sp. 05N40 | reverse complement strand
GAACAGCAGATCGGAACAACTGCTGTCAGCCAGTTCGAGGTGTCGGGCCAGTTCGGAGTTGCTCAGCGGGCGCCCTTCGCGCGCGAAGACTTCAAAGACTTGCAGGACACGGCTGGCAGTGGGAACGACTTGAGGCATGGTTACTGATCAGAACGGAATGATGACGAAGTGGTCTGGCCCGGGTCAACGCAGGGCGGACAGTTCCAGCGCGCTTTGTGCCATCAGCATCGACTGGATCTGGTTGGTACCCTCGGCGATGGTCAGATGGCGCACGTGACATTACTAATTGGGGCCAACATCAATTTGTCCAGGCAAAGTTGAAATGTCCGGGCGCCAGCAAAGTTGAAATGTCCGGTTGTTCGGTGTCATTTCAGTGTTGTTTGTTCTGCTTATGAGGTTCCCGTCGGGCGGTGGTGCTGGCCTGAAGCGGCAGAGTTGTGATCAGGGTGGGGCTGTCATGCCAGCAGGGCGGATTTGAATTCCCAGGTGTCAAGCTGAATCAATTCTCAGTTCCGTTAAGCGGCCACGGTTGCCGCTGTAAGCGTTTTAGCGCTTCCAACATATCGTTCTGATCCAGCGAGCGCTGCGACTTCTTGCCTGGTGGTCGTCCACGCTTGCGGACAACGCCTTCCGTGGCAGGCAAAGAGAGCGATCGTGTGTTGTCGCGTTTCTCCTGGACATATTGCGCCATCTGCAACACAGCTCCGAGTCGCTTGTTATCGACGATGGCGCCTTGATCGATCTCCGACAGTCGGTCATAGATGGTGTGGGGCAGGGTAGCGCCATTCGCCCGTGGCTCAATCCTACCGTCCGGATAGTGATAGACGTCGATATAGCGCCCAGCAAGCTTCCGATGCTCTGGCGTATCGGCCAGCAGGTAGAGCATCTTGTCGTACTGGATCGTCAGGCTCTTGGATACGCAGCGCGGTTCGCGCCAAGTGAAGATCAGGTCCAGGTTCTCATCAGGTCGCAGCGAACGATGCGCGTTATGACTGTTCCGGGGCACCTTGGCAAAGCGCGCGTTGTAGTCAGCGATGAACTCCGGCATGAAGACGTTGGCGTCCTCCATGGTGCTGATCGCGCGCAGACGCAGTTCCTTGACCAGGCGGTCCTGCAGGGTCAGGTGGGTTCGTTCCACACGCCCCTTGGCTTGGCTGCTGTTGGCGCAGATGCCTTCGATGTTCAGCTCAAACAGGGCCCGGGAAAACTGGGTATGGCCGTCACCACCGGTTGCGTTCGGCTTGTTGACGCGGAACACGCTGGCCTTGTCGCTGTAAAACGCCACGGGCTTGCCATGGCGCTCCAGATAGGCGCGTGTCGCGGCGAAGTACGTGAAGGTTGCCTCCGAGTGGGTAAAACGCAGTTCCATGATCCGGCTGGTGGCGTCGTCGACATAGACCAGCAGCGTGCAGGCCGGCGCGCGCTCCTCAAACCAGCGGTGATCGCAGCCGTCGATCTGAATCAGCTCGCCCAGGCATGCGCGACGGTTGCGTGGCTGGTAGACCTTGGGCGGGCGCTGCCGATCCGTGATCTCCAACCGTTCGGCGGCCACGCTGGGCCGCAATTGACCATCCACGACCGCCTGAACGGTCTTGAGCCTGTCTAACTCACGCATGCTTACTGTAATGACCTCGGGTCTAGCCATCCTCGGGCGTCTCCATTGCATTCAACCGGGCAGGCTGAATACCATGGACAGGCCCTCAGGCGGACATTTGAACTTTGCTAGAACCGGACATTACAACTTTGCCGCTACATCCAATGTTCGCATAATGAGGATTATGTTAAATGCAGTAATCTGGCAAAACCGTGCTGAAGTACCGCCTGTGTGCAAGCCTATCTTCCCGCTCGGTGCCTGACGCTCGCTCACACCGTATATGCATCACAGCTCCGTCCTCGTGGAACAGTGGCGACCGAGAGCCCGTAAGTGTCATGCCTCTAGGCGCCTGGCTCGCCGACTCTGCGCCGGCCAGGAAACGGCATCAGCCTTGCGACGCGCTGGCGAGCACCACTTGGCCTGCGGCCTCATTCAGTCTCGTCAACCGACACTCTCCACGCATCGGTCGGAGCCTTTCTCCGCTTGTGTCAAAGCGACGTCAATTTTCTTGCCGCTTGGACAATCACGAATCCGCGCTGCTATATTGCGTGAACTAAACCTGCCTCGGATCCCATGGCACGCTCGCTTGCGCTCGTCGCGTTGGCCGCTTCGCTCTATGGTTGCGCCGGCGCCCCGTCCTTCGGACTGTTTGGCGCCTATTTTCCGCTCTGGCTTCTGAGCGCCGTGGTGGGCATCGTGGGCGCCGTCATCTCCTGGCGGGTGTTTGTCATGACCGGCTGGGCGGATATCGTCTGGTTCCCGCTGCTGGTGAACACGGCAATCGGCCTGATGATCGCTGAAGTCGTCTGGTTAATCGGTACGGGGCACATCCTATGAAAATGGCCGGCGCCCGTAAGAACCCCCTGCGCGGCAAAGTGGTTGCCCTGGTAATCGTCCTGCTTGCCGTCCTGCTTTCCGTCTATGCCTGGCATCGCACCGCACGGTTTCCGTCTTCCGACGATGCCGCGCTCGATGCAGACATGGTTCATGTGGCCTCGCCCGTGGGCGGCAAGGTCGCCAGGATCCTGGTCAGCGAAAACCAGCAGGTGGCCAAGGGCTCCGTGCTGTTCGAGATCGATCCGGTGCCGTACCGGCTGGCCGTGGCCCAGGCGAGTGCCGACCTGGAACTGGCGCAGGCCACGCTGGGCACGCGCCGGCGCACGATTTCCACCGAACGCGCCAATGCCGCGATTGCATCGGAGCAGATCGCCMGCGCCGAACAGAACTATGCGCTGACCGCGCGCACCGTGGAGCGCCTGCGCCCGCTGACCGCGGATGGCTACGTGCCGAAGCAGCAGCTCGATCAGGCCCAGGTGGCGCAGCGCGACGCGGCTGTCTCGCTGAAACAGGCCAATGTGCAGCGTGCCGCGTCGGCACAGGCGGTGGGCACGGTCGACGATGCCATGGCGACGGTGCGGGCGCGCGAGGCGGCGCTGGCCATCGCCCAGCGGGCGCTGGATGACACTGTGGTTCGCGCCCCGCACGATGGCCGCGTTAGCGGCCTGACCGTGCTGTCCGGCGAAGTCGTGCTTCCCAACCAGTCGCTCTTCCTCCTGGTGCATACCGGCGAATGGTTCGCCGTGGCCAACTTCCGTGAAACGCAGCTTGCCGAAATCCACGTGGGCGACTGCGCCACGGTCTATTCGATGATCGACCGGGGCCATGCCATCCGCGGCAAGGTTGATGGCATCGGCGTCGGCATCACCGATACCGAGCGGCTGAACCTGCCGCGCTCCCTGCCCTATGTCCAGCCGTCGGTGAACTGGGTGCGCGTGGCCAAGCGATTCCCGGTGCGGATCAAGCTGGAAGATCCGCCGGAAATGCTGGCCCGGGTGGGTGCAAGCGCAACCGTCGAGATCCGGCATGGCGCGGCCTGCAACTGACAAATTGCGTCCGGGGCTGGCCGATATCGGCGCCCTGCTGGCATCGTTCCCCGGGCGCGCGGCGGCTACCACGCGCATTGCAGTGGCCTGCACGCTGACGGTACTTGTCACCAGCATCTATGGCACACCGGAAGCGGCCATCTCCGCCTATGTCGTCTTCTTCATCAATCGGGCGGATCGCACCACCAGCATCGTGATGAGCGTGGCGGCGCTGGTGCTGGTCACCATCATTGTCGGGTTCGTGATGCTGCTGGCCGATTTCAGTGTCGACGATCCGCTGCGCCGGGTGGCATGCATGGCTGTGCTGTCGGCCGCCCTGCTCTTCCTGACGTCTGCCAGCAAGTTGCGCCCGGTGGGCGCCATCATTGCGATGATCATCGGGTTCGCGCTCGATGAACTCGGCCTKGTGCCCGGCGGCGAGGTGGCCACGCGCGCCCTGCTCTATACCCTGCTGATGGTGGCGATCCCGATTGGCGTGAACGTGGTGGTCAATCTGGTGCTGGGCCCGTCCCCGCGCCGGCTGGCATCTGACCGGCTGGCGCATTGCCTGCGCGCAGCGGCAGCCTGCGTGCGCGATCCACGACCAAACGGTGCCGCGCTGCATGCGTTGTTGCATGATGGCGTTCAGCCGGTGGCCGGATGGCTGAAGCTTGCCAGGATCGAAGGCTCGGCCAACGCCATCGACTCGGCGGCGCTGCACCATGCGGCRGCGTCGACGATGGCGATCCTGATGGCGGCCGATGTCGCCGGCCGGCAGCCGGGCGCGCTGCCCGCATCGCTTGCCGATCCGATTGCCGACACGCTCGACGCGATGGCGCGCATGCTCGATGCTGGTGGCTATCCGGTGGAAATCGGGCTGGTCCTTCCAGATTCCAGCCAGCTTGCCCCGGCGCAGGCGGCAGCCGCCAGGGAATTGCACTCGGCCATCAATGGCTTTGCCCAGCCTCCCGAGCCTGGCACGGTCAAGCCCGCGGCGCCCGCAAGCAGCCGCGGCGGCTTCCTCGACGCCGACGCTTTTACCAACCGCGACCACATCCACTACGCGCTCAAGACGACCGGCGCGGCCATGTTCTGCTATCTCCTCTATCAGCAGCTGAACTGGCCGGGCATCCATACCTGCTTTATCACGTGCTATCTCGTGTCGCTCGGGACCGCCGCGGAGACCGTGGAGAAGCTCTCGCTGCGCCTGGCCGGTTGTCTGGTCGGCGCGGCCATCGGCACGGCGGCACTCGTGTATATCGTGCCATCGTTGTCATCCGTGGGCGGACTGATGCTGCTGGTCTTCGCGGGCTCGTGGCTATCCGCCTGGATTGCCCAAGGCTCGCCACGCATTGCGTATGCTGGCTTCCAGGTCGCGTTTGCGTTCTATCTGTGTGTCATCCAGGGCGCCGGCCCGGGATTCGACCTGACCATTGCGCGCGACCGCGTCATCGGCGTGATGCTCGGCAACCTGGTGGTCTATCTGGTGTTCACGCGTATCTGGCCGGTCAGCATTGCCGGGCGCATCGAGGCGGCACTGGGCCGACTGGTCGCGCAATGGCAGCAGCTGGTAAATGCCAGGCAGCCCGACGACCGGCGCAGGCATGCGGCGGCCGCGCTGGCTTTGCAAGGCAGTGTCGTGCAAGACCTGGTCCTCGCGCACTACGAACCTGCGTCCGTGGGTCCGGCAGCTGGATGGGTCGACGACCGCCGGCAGCGCCTGCGCAAGCTCGACGCAATTGCCGGACCGGCCTTCCTGCTCGCCGAGCGGTTCCCGGGCGACCCCGACCTCGCGCAACGGCTTCGCACGCTGCTGGCCCACGACGTGGCTCCGCAACCGGTGCAGCCCGCCGAATCCGCGGCCGCCCCCGGCCACGATGAACCGGTCCGCGACGCCCTGCTGGCGCTCATCGACAAACGCCTCGCCGAATCCCCTGACGACTCCGCCGAGGCGCCCCATCCTTCCTCGATCCATGCGCAAACCTGATTCGCTGGGGGCTCCGCTATCGCTGATAGCTGTGATGCTGGCCGGTTGTGCCACGTCGTCGCTCGATCTGGCACCGCCGGAACCCGACCGGCCGTGGCAACCCGCCACCACGGCGTCCGGAGAGATCGTGCCTGGCGCCGCGGCCAGGCCGGCAACCACGACAAGATCGTCCGGCTACGCGCTGCCTGCCAACGCGGCGCTGGCTTCGCTCGCACCGCCGCCCGCACTCGATCCGGCGCATGCATACTCGTTGCCGGAACTGATCGATATGGCCGAGTCCGCCAACCCGCTGACGCGCATCGCCTGGAACGACGCGCGCAATGCCGCGCTGGCCGCGGGCATCGCCAAGGCCAGCTATCTGCCGCATATCTCGGCCGCGGCCATGGGCGGATACCAGAACGGGCATCTTTCCACCAACACGGCCCTGGGAACCGCAGGCGCCAATACGTCCAGCCACGGCGCGGTGTCGGTGCTGTCGCTGCAATGGCTGCTGTTCGATTTCGGCGAGCGTGCGGGGATTGTGGGTGCCGCGGAGCAGGCTTCGATCGCGCTCAATATTGCGTTTACGGCCGTCCACCAGCACATCGTCCACGAGGTGAGCGTGGCGTTCTATCGCTATCAGGCGGCCCGTTCGCGCGCCGGCACTGTGCAACAGGCGATGACCAACGCGGATGCCGTGCTCACGGCGGCCAGGGCCCGCTACCAGCGCGGCATCGGCACGGTGGTGGAGGTGGCGCAGGCCACGCAGAACCGTGCACAGACCAACCTGGCGATGGTGCAGTCGCAGGGAGCCGAAACCGACGCGTATCTGGCCTTGGTCACAGCGATCGGCATCTCGCCGCTATCGAAGCCGCGCATCGCCGAGATGCCGGTGCGGCCGTTGTCGCCGGCCCTGCGCGGCTCCATCGAGCAGATCGTCGAGGATGCGATCGCGCGGCGGCCCGACGTGCTGGGCGCCTATGCGGCCGAGCGGGCCAGCCAGTCCAAGGTCAAGGCCACCGAGGCGGCGTTCCTGCCCAAGGTGTTCCTGTCCGCGTACACGTCGTATGCATCGGGCGGATCGGCCATCACGGCGATTCCGCCGATTGGCCAGCAGCCCCCGACGCTGAACCTCAACGGCTATCGCTACGGCGCCAGCGTATTTCTCGGGGTTTCCGTGCCTCTCTACGACGGCGGCCTGCGCTCGGCCGCGCTCGCGCAGGCGCGCAATGACGTCGATAGCGCATCGGCCCGCCTGACGCGGGCCAAGGACGAATCGGTACGGCAGGTGGTAGTCAGCCAGAGCGCGCTCGAATCGAGCCTGGCCGCGTACGACGCGGCCAGGGAACTGGCCGACGCGGCCCAGGTCACCTACAACGCGGCGTTTGCAGCGTACAGCAAAGGCGTGGGGACGGTGACCGAAGCCAACCTGGCGCAGAACCAGTTGCTATTGGCTCGGAACGCGTCGGCCGATGCCTATAGCGGCGCACTGGCTGCGGCCGCTACGCTGGCGCTCGCGACCGGGGCGATCGGCTCGGCGCCGTGACCGGCTGAATGCCGGCGCATTCCTGCCCAACCCGCAAGCTAGCGCGCCAGCGAACTGACAGGCCCCGGTTGCGCAGCGGCGCTCAGGCGCCGTCGAGGAAGGGATTGCGTTGACCCATGCGCGTGCCCAGCGCATCGGGAGCCAGGCTCATGCTGGCTGGATCCACCGCCGGAGAGGGACTGCGCGCGAGCGAGGGGTCGGCCGGTACCGGCGCCCTACCCTGTTGCATTGGCTGGACGCCGCCTTGCCCATATTGTTCGAGCGCGGCGGGCATCGCCCCCTGGGCGACCTGCGTTGTCGCAGGCACGGCCTGCATCGGCATCGCTTCTCCCGCTTGTGCGCTTTGTGCCGGCATCGACTGCGCAGGCTGCGCGGATTGCATCGGTTGGTTGGATTGCATCGGCTGGGTCGGCTGAACGGGCTGGGCCTGCTGCGCGAGCAGCGGGAAGGACGCGATCAATGCGCCAGCCATCAACAGGGATTTCGCCAGATGTTGCTTCATTCGATACCTCCTAGAACGCCTACAGGCATGGGAAGGGCCACTGTAGCGCCGAGGCGTCTAACATTCTGTTCGATTTTGCAACGGTGATTTACCAGCCTTGCGATCTGCCGCGAGGCAGGTTAAGTGCGCGCGCGACACCTTGACGGCGCCCAACCTTGATGCAACCGTCCGCCCCGCGTGGCTCGCTTGCTCAAGCCAGTCCCACGTGGCGCTGCAGCCGTCCCAGCCCCGCCCAATGCGGCGGCACAAGCCACATCCGGCTGCATTTCCCTGCTATCTACGATCACGCGCTGCGCCCGTCTGGCACCAACGCGCCTCAGTTCACGCTGCCCGTGCTCATCATGGAACTGGGTCCGATCACCCATGCGGACCTTGGATGCCAGAACCACCGTGCCCGGTCGACGCTGACAAGAAATCTGCCGTTGCTTATCGCGCAAGGGTAGGTTTCGCGCACCGCTGCCAGGCCGAAGCGGCACGCCCTTCACGCCATGGGCGTCAGCCGAGATCAACCGCCATGATTGGCTCGGAGTCGGCGGAAATCACTGCTGCGAGCGCATGGATTTCTGGCAGCAGCTTCCTGAAGTAAAAGCGTGCCGTGGCTACCTTGGACGCGTAGATGGGATCAGTAGAGGGACCGTTGGACAGGCCAATCGCAACCATACGAGCCCAAATCCATGCAAGACCCACGTGGCCAGCGAGCCGCAGGTAGGCGGCTGCAACGC
>NZ_JBFTND010000292.1:0-6712 GCF_056397305.1 Cupriavidus sp. 05N40 | reverse complement strand
CCCTGCAACTCTTCAACATAGCCGCGGGTGCTTTCCATCTTGCGCCTGCCGAGAACTCAGCCCACAGCGGTCTCTAGCGCAGCTTCGTATTGCCCCAGGCAAGCCATGCCATTCATCCGTGAGCGCTGCAGTAGCGTCCGTTGCGCTCGTGCCGCGTTAGCGGCCTCGCCGTGCCAGKCCAGCAGGGGCGGCTCCTGCAAGGCGCGCCCGTAGGAGAAGGCCAGCCGCCAGGGCAGCGGGGCAAGCCGGTTCATGGCATCGAGATTGGCGGTGGCCTCAGTGGGCGTTTGGCCGCCGGACAGGAAGAAGAYGCCCGGCACCGCCGCCGGCACTGTGCGCTTGAGCACCYGCACAGTCTCCACGGCAACCTCAGCCGGCGCGGCGTGCCTGGTCTCCTTGCCGGGGAGYACCATGCTGGGCTTCAGCAGCATGTGTTCGAGCACCACCGCATGCCGGTGCAAGGCGTGAAAGACTTCGTGCAGCACGGCCTCGGTGACYTCGGCGCAACGCGCCATGGAGTGCGCGCCATCCATCARCACCTCGGGTTCGACGATGGGCACCACGCCCGTCTCCTGGCAGATCGCKGCATAGCAYGCCAGCGCCTCCGCATTGGCCTGGATGGCGCGCCAGCCAGGCAGYTTGTCGGAYACGTTGTACACCGCGCGCCACTTGGCAAAGCGCGCGCCCTGCTGGCGATAACCGGCAAGGCGCTTGGCCAGTCCGTCGAGGCCCTCGGTGATCTCGTCGCCGGGAGCGTGGGCGAGCGCGAGCTTGCCCTTATCCACCTTGATGCCGGGCACGATGCCATGGCGCGCGGCCAGTTCTGGCAGCGGCGTGCCATCGTCGGCGCGCTGGCCCAGCGTTTCCTCGTGCAGGATCACGCCGCTGATGAATTCACCAAGACCTGGTGTCGACAGGAGCAGGTTGCGCCACGACCGGCGATTTTCCTCGCTTGATTCCACACCGATGCGCTCGAACCGYTTGGCGATCGTCGGCCCGCTTTCGTCGGCGGCCAGCAGGCCTTTGCCCGCTTGAACCAGAGCGTCCACAGTGGCTTGCAGTTCGCTTCGTGTGTCCATGATGTTGCTCCGCGCAGGTGACATGAGAACAAGCATTAGCTCGCAAATGCAATTGTGCAAGCGAGCCCGGGGCCCGTGGCCGGTGCTTTGGTGGCCGCCCGGCGTATCATTTTGCAGCGAAAGCACGATCACCCCATTTAGGGAGGCGAGCGATCCGGGCGCGGCGCCGCCGGGAAGGCGTGGCTCGCCCTCTTTGTTTAAATTTTAATCAAATCGGTTGACGCCGTCGGCACTCGGCCCCCGCGCGGCTTGTCCACAGGCTTATCCCGTGGCGCAGTGGACAAATCCTCGCCCCCCTATTCTCTTCAGGCCGGCCCCGGCTTGAACTTGGTGCGCGCCACCGGCGCCCGGCGCCAGGCGGCGCGACGCGGTGGCTTCGGCTTGGGCACGCTCGGCGCGCCGCAGCGCCGCGTCCAGTTCGGCCTGCAGCGCTCCTTGTGCCGCCTGCCCTTGTCCGAGCGCCTGCTGTGCCTGCGCCAGTTGCTCGCCGAGCGCGTCGCGCTCGGCCTGCAAGCGTGCCCGCACTTCGGCACCGGCCACGGCGGCGGCTTGCGCCCTCGCCTGCACGGCCGCCAGTTCGGTGCGCAGGTCTGCCACCGCCTGCTCACGGCCCCTGACCAAGATAAGCCCTTATGCTCTGCAGAGCATAAGGGCTTATCTTGGTCGCAGGCCTGGCCCAGACATGGAATGCATCCGGACGGCGGCTTTACGTCAGACTGCGGCCGTCGATGGCGGGGGCCGTACGGCGCAAAGGGGCGGCGGACGTTCACATGCCATTCACTCTCCTCGCGTCATCGGCCATTTGTGCCGCTAGCCGCAATTGCATGCCACCTTGCGGGCCAGCCAAGACTCGCGATTAAGCTACCGTTCTTCAGTTATTTCTGTCTTGACAGAAATAACTGAAGAACCTAGGCTTCAAGCCATGGAACTCACACCCGTCTCCGAACGCTTCATCCTGCACTGGGGGGAAATGGGCACCCGTTGGGGCGTGAACCGGACTGTCGCGCAAATCCACGCCTTGCTCTACTTGCTTGGTCGCCCGGTCACTGCAGATAACATTGCCGAGACGCTCGGCGTTGCGCGCTCGAACGTCAGCAACAGCCTGAAGGAACTTCAGTCTTGGAAGCTGGCGCGCGTTGTCCACATCATGGGCGACCGCCGCGACCACTTTGAAACGTCCACCGATATCTGGGAACTCTTCCGCCTGATCGTGGAAGGCCGCCGCCAGCGCGAGCTCGACCCAACGCTGGCCACGCTGCGGGATAGCCTTGCAAGCCCGGAACTCAGCGAAGAAGACCCGGAAGTGCAAAAGCGCATCCGCAACACCCTGACGTTCCTTGAAACGGTCACCACTTGGTCCGACGAGATGCTGCGCATGAAGCCCGATACGCTGATGAAGACATTGGGTCTTGGAGCGAAGGTGAGCCGAACGGTGAGGCGCCTCAAACAGTAGTCTGCAGGGACGGTGCACGGGCGAAATGCTCGCTGGCCCGTGATTTCTGTCTACGTGGAAATTTCAGAATGAAAAAGACCGGATGACGGCATGCCCTTGACAGCAGTCAGTTCGGATCCTCGGCCTCATTGACAAGAAAGCAGCGGCGCCATGAACGCCTATCTGGCCGTCAAGGCTCTTCATATCATTTCTTCCGTTGTGCTGACTGGCACTGGATTCGGAACCGCGTTCTATTTCTTCTTCGCGAACCGGACGCGATCTGTCCCGGTAATTGCCGCGGTTTCCCGGCTTGTGGTGCGTGCCGATTTCTGGTTCACTGCGCCGGCCGCAGTCTTTCAACCGTTGTCCGGGCTCTGGCTTGCGCAGGCGGCTGGATGGGGGTGGGAGACACCGTGGCTGATCGGATCAGTGGTGCTGTTCTTGCTCGCAGGTGTCTGCTGGCTGCCGGTCGTAAAGCTTCAGCTTCATATGGCCGACATGGCTGCCCGAGCCCAGGCCGCCGGCCAGACTACATTGCCGCCGCGCTACTGGCGTTGCGCGCGGCTGTGGGAATGGCTTGGATATCCGGCCTTCGGCTCGATGATTGCAGTGTACTTCCTGATGGTGACCAAGCCCACATTGGCGGGGCTATGAACAGCACCGCCAAGATCATCCCGGCGCTTGCGGTAAGGATCAAGCAGACAGGGGAGCAGAAATGAGGATCGTGGTAGTTGGCGGCACAGGCAATTTTGGGGCGCGAATCTGCCGGAGCCTCGCGGCGGACGCCCAGCATGAGATCATCGCCACGGGACGCAGCGAGAGTTCAAGGGGCACGCCGCCATGCACGCTGGGGGTGCGCACCGCCACGCTAGATATCCTCTCGCCCAATTTCCGGACGGACTTTGCTAAGCTGCGACCAGAGTTGGTCRTCCATTGCGCCGGGCCATTCCAGGGTCAAGACTACCGCGTCGCTGAGGCCGCATGCGCGCTCGGTGCACACTACGTAGACCTTTCCGATGGCCGCGATTTCGTAGCCGGCTTCGCAAAGCATCTGGACATCCGAGCACGCAGCGCCGGAATCTGCGCCGTCAGCGGGGCAAGCAGCGTTCCCGCGCTATCCAGCGCCGTCGTGGACAAGCTTTCCGCAGGCTTCTCCCGGATGGATTGCATCAGCGTGGCGATTGCACCGGGCCAGCAGGCGCCCAGGGGCGTAGCCACGCTCAAGGCTGTATTTAGCTATGCCGGCGCACCTATCCCGAGGTGGGAAGACGGTTCATGGCGGGAGGCATATGGCTGGCAGGATCTGCGCACCATGATGTTCCCCGGCCTGGGTACGCGCCTGGCCGCCGCTTGCGATGTCCCTGACCTCGCGCTATTTCCACAGCGCTACCCATCCGTGCGGACCGTAGAGTTTCATGCAGCACTCGAACTGCGGATCCAGCATGCGGTGCTCTGGCTTGCAGGCGCGCTACGCCGGCACGGTCTGGCCGTTCCCCTTGCGCGCGGCGCGCGACTGCTCGACCGCATGTCAACGATGCTGCTGGACCGGTTCGGCAGCGAGAACGGGGGCATGCGGGTCAGTGTAAGCGGCGTGCGTCCGGATGGGACACCGGGGCAGTCGATATGGCACCTGACCGCACCACACAAGAACGGGCCCGAGGTGCCCTGCATGTCGGCATTGCTGGTCACGCGCAAGATGCTTGCTGGGCCGCCGCCCTTTCTTGGCGCCCGCGCTTGCATGGGGTTGCTCGACCTGGCGGAATTCGAGCCGCTGTTCCGGCAGTGGGGTATCAGCACATCTGTCGAGGAGCAATGACGATGGCCAGACGACGCCTAATCCTGACCATGCCCGGCTCAGCCGTCGACGCCTTCGAGGTATTCCACAACCACGAAAAGCGCCTTCTCTGGGATACCCTGCTCTCATCGGCCCATGTTGAGGGAGGTGGTACATATCCTTATGTCGGAGCGATTACCGCCAACACTGGACGCGGCTGGATGCGTAGCCTCGCGATGCGTACGCAGTTTGTGAGCTACCGCCCACCGGAAATTGCCGCCGCGGCAAGTGTCCGTCCCTCGGGGCTGATTGAGTTCTGGGCGGCGTCGATGCGCCACCGGGATATTGCGGCAGGCCAGTCAGAGTTGATCTATACGTTCAGCATCAAATTGCGGCCATCCCTGCGCATCTTTGACCCGCTGGCGGCATGGGTCTTCGAGCGTGAATCCCAACGGCGGTTTGCGGCGATGGCGGACTATCTGCGCCGGATAGCCCATGAAGCAACAATTGACTTATCCGCGGCAAATGACTGATCACGAGCGGGCGTACGTCCGAATGGACCGACAAGCGGCAGACATTTCAGCGTGAACAAGAGATAGCCACGGCCTGGCGGTGGTCAGCCGCCCGAGACCGGCCATGAAACGCCGTTGCCCCCGCGATTCCTCGGTCG
This sequence comes from Cupriavidus sp. 05N40, assembly GCF_056397305.1. Taxonomy (NCBI): domain Bacteria; kingdom Pseudomonadati; phylum Pseudomonadota; class Betaproteobacteria; order Burkholderiales; family Burkholderiaceae; genus Cupriavidus; species Cupriavidus sp. 05N40. The sequence goes on along the minus strand of NZ_JBFTND010000292.1, from coordinate 1,757 downwards.
TTCGAACTTCGGCCCCCGACAAGCTGACGGACTCTCAATTGGCCAGCGATGCATATCGCATCGTTGGCGGTTGCGGGCGGTCGAGGCGGCGCAGCACGCGCCTGACAGCCAGCGAAACTTGACGGCCAAGTGCGCCTGCGTAGTGCCCCGACGACAACTCGCCCTTTCCACCGGGAGCCGTAGGGGCGAGTTGTTCCACGGCCGCAGTGGGCCGACTGGCTGATCTGCCACGAGCCGGAGGCAGGCGCATGTTCCCGCGCCTAAACAACGAAGCGGCCCGGACAAATCGCCCCGTTGCCGTGCCCTGCTCAGGACAGGCACTCCCCGCTGGCGAGTGCATCGCTGCGCGCACCGTCGGTGAAGCCATCGCGCGAGCTGATGCGGCCGCCATCGGTGTAAGGATCAGGCTTGCGCATGCCGTCCTGGTACGGATCAAAGCCACGGACCGCGCACACGGACCGGCCCTGCTGTGCGACCACGGGCAACATGGTGGCCTCGGTGGTCAGGCGGTGCGCGCCATCGGTAAAAGCGTCGCGCTGGCCGGTATGTCCCGGCGCGGCAACGATCAGCGCATCAGCATATGCACCGGCGTGGGCGGTCTGGCTGAGCCCGGCGGCAAGTGCGGCAGCGGCAAGCAGGGTCTTGGCAAGAGTCTTATGCATTGCTATCTCCAACAGGGGGGTCGGCGGCGTTGCCGCGACGGCCCTCCTCGTGCAGGCGATCAGCTACGGAACGGCACTGCCCGCACGGGATCGCCTCTGCCGTGCAAGCCATTGCCAGGTGCGGACGGGCTGCCACCCCATCGTGGCAGCGGCGTCGCGCCGGACTTCTGGACCAGGGCGCAACGGCTACCCGCGCCCCATGTCGTAAGCGTGTTGCGTCCGGCGGGCCTGATGTTCTGATTCACGCGGAACAGGTTTGCCGGGTCGTACTTGCGCTTGATCTCCGCCAGTTGCGCATAGTTGTCGCGATCGAAAATGTGGCTTGAGCGCGGTGGCGACGGTTTCACTCTGAGCACCTTCCATGGTTGCCTCCTGTCCGGTTGGTATGCAGGAGTTGTATCAACCTCGGCGTTTGGAAAGTGTTAGGCGCGCCGTTATATGCACCAGTCTCTGAAGCGGCGGACCCGGAGCGGCTCAACCAGGACTAACGCCCCAGTAACGCGCACGCCCGGACGATGTCGGGCTGGTCAAAGCCTTCGATGAATCGCGCAAGCGACGCCTCGACCTCCTTATGCGGATTTGTGCGCCCCTGCGAAGTTCGCAGCGTTGTCCATGACGGGGGTACGCAGTTCACGCGGAGCGCGCGTTGGGCTGTGGCGATTTCGGTGCATGGCGCCCATGAGCCTGCGGTCCACTTTCCCCTTCGAATGACCGCTTGAGATTAGACGCAGTCGTAGAGGCTGCCCCAGGCCGAAGGGCAACTCTTGCCGACTGACACTGGCGTGGCGGATCTCGGGGTCGATCAGGCACTTGCCGGCCATAAGCAGTCATCAAGCCAGGGACTCGAAGATTGCTGCCGCGTCCAACAAGGCGGCGCGACTCAAGGCCACCTGCGGTTCGTCTATCTCGGCCCTGCCCAGGGCACGCACCGCTTCCCTGAAGCTACGCAAACCTACGCATAGCCTCAGGCGCGCGGGAATCACTCCCGGGCGGCGATGCGACGCCGGACTTGTCACAGCAACGCCCGAGGACGCGTGACAAGATTTAAGCGGCTACAAGTGCCTAATAGATATCTTTGTGGTCTTTACCTTGGCA
>NZ_JBFTND010000291.1:0-11549 GCF_056397305.1 Cupriavidus sp. 05N40 | reverse complement strand
GCCTTGGCCTGCCGATGGTGCTGGTGCTCAATATGAGCGACGCGGCGGCGCGGCGCGGCATCCATATCGACCGCGACAAGCTGGCGGCCGCGCTCGGCGTGCCGGTGGTGGAGACCGTCGCCGTCAAGCGCGACGGCGCGGCCAGCCTGCTGGCCGCGCTCGACGCCGCCCTGCCCGATGCTCCGCCGGCGGCCGCCGAACCGGCTTCGGACCTGGACGTGCACCAGGAGGTCAAGCGCCTGCTGGAAGCCGCCGTCACCATGCCGGCGCGCACCGCCGCCATGGACGACCGGCTCGACCGCATCGTGCTGCATCCCGTGTTCGGCCTGGCGATCCTGGCCGTGCTGCTGTTCCTGATGTTCCAGGCCGTGTTCTCGTGGGCCGCGCCGCTGATGGACGGCATCGAAGGCGGCGTGCACTGGTTCGGCGAGCTGATCGGCAGCCACCTGCCCGAAGGCATGCTGCGCAGCCTGCTGGTGGACGGCCTGATCGCCGGCCTGGGCAGCGTGGTGGTGTTCCTGCCGCAGATCCTGATCCTGTTCCTGTTCATCCTCACGCTGGAAGAGTCCGGCTACCTGCCGCGCGCGGCCTTCCTGCTGGACCGCCTGATGATGGGCGCGGGCCTGTCCGGGCGCTCCTTCATCCCGCTGTTGTCGAGCTTCGCCTGCGCCATCCCCGGCATCATGGCCACGCGCACGATCCAGGATCCGCGCGACCGCCTGACCACCATCCTGGTGGCGCCGCTGATGACATGCTCGGCGCGGCTGCCGGTGTATGCGCTGCTGATCGGCGCCTTCATCCCGGCGCGCACGGTGATGGGCATGTTCAACCTGCAGGGGCTGGTGCTGTTCGCGCTGTACGTGGCGGGCATCGTCAGCGCGCTGGCGGTGGCCTTCGTGCTGAAGTATTTCCGCCGCGACCGCACCGACCACCCGCTGCTGATGGAGCTGCCGTCGTACCGCATCCCCAACCCGCGCGACGTGGCCATCGGCCTGTGGGAACGCGCCCGCATCTTCCTGTCGCGCGTGGGCAAGGTGATCCTGACGCTGACGGTGCTGCTGTGGTTCCTGGCCACCTTCCCGTCGGCGCCGGCGGGTGCCACGGCCCCGGCCATCGACTACAGCTTCGCCGGCATCATCGGCCGCGGGCTGGAGCACATCTTCGCCCCGGTGGGCTTCAACTGGCAGATCTGCATCGCGCTGGTGCCGGGCCTGGCCGCGCGCGAGGTTGCGGTGGGCGCGCTGGCCACCGTCTACGCGCTGTCCGGCAGCGAGGACGCCGTGGCCAGCCAGCTCGCGCCGATGATTGCCACGCAGTGGTCGCTGGCCACCGCGCTGGCGCTGCTGGCGTGGTTCGTGTTCGCGCCGCAGTGCGTCTCCACGATGGCGGTGATCCGTCGCGAGACCAACTCCTGGAAGGTGATGATCGCGTCGACGCTTTACCTGTTCGGCCTGGGTTACCTGGCCGCCTTCGCCACGTACCGCATCGCCTTGCTGTTCAGCTGAAACAACGCCGCCGCTGCCATGAGCCTCTATCACGCCGTCGAAACCCTGCTGGTGCCGCTGATCGTGCTGGTCTGCGCGGTGTCCGTGCTGTCGCGCTACGCGCCGCGCACGCGCGAGCGCCTGAAGGCCTGGCTGGCGATGCAACTGGGCGCGACGGCGGCCACCGGCTGGCGCCGGCGCGCGGTCGCGTGGCTGGCGCCGCAGGCCGCGGCCGGCTGCGCCAGCGGCTGCGACAGCGGCGGCTGCAATACCTGCGGCTCCAGCACGACGGATGCCGGCGCGGCCGAATCCGGCAAGGGCGAACAGGTGGTCCGCTTCGTGACGAAGCGCTGACGAAAGCGCTGACGTAGCGCTGAAGACGCGGCCGCAGCGACCGCCGAGGCGGCGCCGCCGAGGCACAAGAACCGCGCAAAAGCCGCGCGGAACGTGCCCGGGAATGCAGCCCGCCATCCACGCAGAAACGGGTACGCTCTGCGATTCCCGGCCGCCTTTTCACGATCCGCAGCGGCTCTGCTGCGGCATTGGCGCCCTTCTTTTCTCCCGCTTCCTGTTCTTCGGTTGAGCGCGCGGAACTTGCGTGCGTCGCCGCACATGCCCGCCACGGGCGTCGTGGCAGGCGGCTTGTTGACGCTGGCGCGGCCCGTGCACTATGCTTGCGGAACGCCACGTATCGCCGCAGACCCGCAGCACCTTGCTTGCAGGCCCCTTGTCTGCACTGAACCGCGATACCTGTGATACCCGCGCAACCAGACTATCCAGCCGATGCAACAGACCAGCTGCCACCGCCGCCAAGCCGCCGATGCGACCCGCATCGGCGCGGCCGTGCGTGCATCCGGCCTGGCTTGCGCATCGGTGCTGGCCGCTTCGCGTCTGTCCTCCCCGCTACTGCTACAACTACCGATCGGTTGCCGGGCCTAGCGCCTCGTGGCAGTTCGGCAGCCTCGCGCCACCCTTTTTCCCGCCTGAGCGTTCCTGCGCGCGCATTCCGCCGATTCTTCGTGCGCGGATTCTTCGTGCGCGGATTCGTTGTGAATTCCGCGCCCCGCGCGGCACAGGCGCATCCCAGTCTTGCCCCTTGCAGCTCCCCGCGAGGAAGGAGAACCGTCATGATGTTGCGCAACCCCGCCACCAAATATCGCCCCGCCACCGCCGTCGACCTCAAGGACCGCACCTGGCCCAACCAGCGCATCGAGCGCGCGCCGGTCTGGATGAGCACCGACCTGCGCGATGGCAACCAGGCCCTGATCGAGCCGATGAGCCCGCAGCGCAAGCTGCGCTTCTTCGAGCAGCTGGTGAAGATCGGCCTGAAGCAGATCGAGGTGGCCTTCCCCTCCGCGTCGCAGACCGATTTCGATTTCGTGCGCATGCTGATCGAGGAGGACCGCATTCCCGCCGACGTGACCATCGTGGTACTGACGCAGGCGCGCGAAGACCTCATCCGCCGCACCATCGATTCCGTGCGCGGCGCCGCGCGCGCGGCCGTCCACCTCTACAACCCCATCGCGCCCGCATTCCGCCGCATCGTGTTCGGCGCCAGCCGCGAGGAGGTCAGGGAGATCGCACTGGAAGGCACGCGCCTGATCAAGTCGCTCACCGACGCCATGCCCGAGACCGCGTGGACCTACGAGTACTCGCCGGAAACCTTCAGCATGACCGAGCTCGATTTCTCGCTCGAGGTATGCGATGCGGTGTCCGCCATCTGGCAGCCCGGCGCGGCGCGCCCGCTCATCCTGAACCTGCCGACCACGGTGGAATGCAGCACCCCCAATATCTTTGCCGACCAGGTCGAATGGATGCACCGGCACCTGGCCCGGCGCGACGAGATCGTGCTGTCGGTCCACCCGCACAACGACCGCGGCACTGCCGTGGCCGCGGCGGAGCTTGCCGTGATGGCAGGCGCGGACCGCGTGGAAGGCTGCTTGTTCGGCAACGGCGAACGCACCGGCAACGTGGACCTGGTCACGCTGGCGCTCAATCTCTACACGCAAGGCGTAGACCCCGGACTCGACTTCTCCGACATCGACGAAGTGCGCCAGTGCGTGGAGCACTGCAACCAGCTGCCGGTGCATCCGCGCCATCCATACGCAGGCGACCTCGTCTTCACCGCGTTCTCCGGCTCTCATCAGGACGCAATCCGCAAGGGCTTTGCGCAACAGCAGCCCGATACCATCTGGGAGGTGCCATACCTGCCGATCGACCCCGCCGACCTCGGTCGCAGCTACGACGCGGTGATCCGCGTCAACAGCCAGTCAGGCAAGGGCGGCATGGCCTATCTGCTGGAGCAGGTGCATGGCATCTACATGCCGCGCCGCCTGCAGATCGAGTTCAGCCGCGCGGTGCAGGCGATGACCGACGAGAGCGGGCTCGAGGCCAGCGCCGACGACCTCTATGGCCTGTTCGGCCGCGAGTACCTCGACGCGCAGACGCCGCTGCGCTACGTGGGCCACCAGATGGTCTCTGACAACAACGGGCAGGTGGAGATCGAGGTAACGCTGCAGCGCGAGGGCAAGCCCGTGAGCGTGCGCGGCAGCGGCAACGGCCCGATCGATGCGTTTGTCGGGGCGTGCGCGAGCGTGCTGGATATACCGGTACGGGTAATGGACTATCACGAGCACGCGCTGTCGTCCGGGGCCAATGCCAGCGCGGCCAGCTACGTGGAAGTGCGGGTCGGGGATTCCGCCACCGGCTTCGGCGCCGGCGTCGATGCCAATATCGTGGCGGCATCGCTCAAGGCGGTGGTGTCCGGCATCAACCGGCACCTGCGCGCCGCGCAGCCAGTGCGGCGCGAGCGGGAAATGGCTGCCTGAGGGCAGGCCGCCATCCGGGGCATGCAGAAAAACCGGTGTGCCCCGCCCCCACGGGGCACACCCGGAAAGACGCCTTTGCGGGGCGCCCACGACATGCTCCTTGCTGTGACTGTGTGCACAGCGTAAGGCCCGTCGCCGCGCGCGGCCACGAATATTTGCGCATGTCCTTAGAAGTCAGGTCCGGCAATCAAAATGCGTATTTGCGCCGCCGCTCCGCAGGCCGCTGTCGCAGCGTCACGATGCGGCGCGCGCGTGCAAAAAGCCGATGCCGTTCTTCTTGCTCTCGGTCAAGGCTCGCATGGGATCCCTCCGCCACACTGTGCGTGAAGTTTCCCATCACCGAGCCAACCATCATGAAGAATCGCCTGTCTGTCCGCACTCGTCCCGCCACCACCGCTGTCGCCGTCATGGCCATGTTCACTGCGCTCGGACCTTCGGACCTGATCACGGTGAACAACAAGTGGATCCCCGAGCTCGACGTCACCTATTTCTTCACGCCGAACATCGCCGCCGAACTGGTGCTGACGGTGCCGCAGAAGCAGGACGTCTACCTGGGCGGCAGCAAGATCGGCACCTTCTCCCACCTGCCGCCGGCCTTGCTGGTGCAGTACCACTTCCTGCCCAACGGCACCTTCCGTCCCTATGTGGGCGCCGGCATGAACGTCACGCGCATCTGGGGTGCCAACCTGGCCAACAACTCACTCTCGCTGGACCGCTGGAGCGTGGGCCCCGTGCTGCAGATCGGGATGGACTACAAGCTGACGAAGAACTGGTTCCTGAACGCGGATATCAAGAAGACCTGGATCTCGACGGACGTCAAGGCCGCAGGCGTGAAGCTGTCGAACGCGAGCCTGGACCCGTGGCTGTTCAGCATGGGGGCGGGTTACCGCTTCTGATGCGGGCGGTCGTTGCGCAAGATCCGTTGCGCAAGATCCGTTGCGCAAGAGCCGTAGCGCAAGACCCGGCGTGCAGCCGGCCGCCGTCGGCACAGGCAGCGCAGGGGACGTTCATCGCCCGCGCCGCCGGCTTCCGGGGCCTGGCCTGCCGCGCCTTACCTGAAGGCAGGCTCGTCGAAACTGCGCAGCTTGCGCGAATGCAGTTGCTCGGCCCCGGCCTCGCGCAGGATGCGGATCGCCTCCAGGCCGATGGTCATGTGCTGGCTCACGCGCTGGCGGTAGAACGCGTTGGCCATGCCACGCAGCTTGAGCTCGCCGTGCAGCGGCTTGTCGGACACGCACAGCAAGGTGCCATAGGGCACGCGCAGGCGGAAACCGTTGGCCGCCACGGTGGCGCTTTCCATGTCGATCGCAATCGCGCGCGACTGGTTGAAGCGGGCGTATAGCGACTTCGACTTCAGCTCCCAGTTGCGGTCGTCGGTGGAGACCACGGTGCCGGTACGCATGCGCGTCTTCATCTCGCTGCCGGACAGGCCGGTGACGCGTGCCACGGCTTCCTGCAGCGCGACCTGGATCTCGGCGATGGGCGGCACGGGCACCCACGGCGGCAGGTCGTGGTCCAGCACGTGGTCGTCGCGCACGTAGGCGTGCGCCAGCACATAGTCGCCGAGCTGCTGCGAGCGACGCAGGCCGCCGCAGTGGCCCACCATGAGCCAGCAATGCGGGCGCAGCACCGCGAGGTGGTCGGTCATGGTCTTGGCATTGGACGGGCCCACGCCGATGTTGACCAGGGTCACGCCGAGGCGGTCCTCGCGCACCAGGTGATAGGCGGGCATCTGCGGCAGCGCGCGCGGGCGCAGCGCATCGTCGGGCTCGGGCGCGCCGCGTTCCTGCACTACGTCGCCGGGTTCGACGAAGCGCGCGTAGCCGTCGGCGCCCTGCTCGTCCCCGGCCGCCATCAGCGAGCGGCCCAGCGCGATGAACTCGTCGACATAGCGCTGGTAGTTGGTGAACAGCACGAAGCGCTGGAAATGCTGGGGCGCGGTGCCGGTGTAGTGATACAGCCGCTGCAGCGCGAGGTCCACGCGCTCGCCGGTAAACAGCGAGAGCGGCCACGCCTCGCCGGGCACGGGTTCGAAGGTGCCGTTGGCAATGGCATCATCGATGCGGCTCAGCTCGGGCAGCACGAAGGACGCTTCGAGTTCGCGCGCCTGCGTGTAGCTGATATCGGTGGTGGAGGCTTCGATGACGAAAGGCAGCGGGATCGGCCGCCGGCTCACGCCGACCACCACCGGCACTCGGTGGTAGCGCAACAGGCGCTCGATCTGGTCACGGTAGTAGTCGGCCAGCAGGTCGGGCCGCGTCACCGTGGTGCCATACACGCCCGGGTAGGCCACGGTGCCCCACGAGGGCCGGCTGTCCGTCACCATGGTCTCGAGGTTGACCGAGATGCCGAGGTAGGGGTAGCAGGCGTGCGCCGCGGACGGCAGCGGCTGACCGCGCGCGAAGGCGTCGAAGCGCGCGCGTATCGCGCCGACCGAGGCCTCGTAGATTTCGAGGATACGGGCCAACGCCGCGTCGGCGTCGCTGAACTCGGCCAGCTGATCGGCCGGGTGGGCGGAAGAGAAGATCGAGGCATTCATGGCAAACATGATACCCCGCCTCGGAGTGGGCGCAACATGCCAGGCGGCAAATTGACGGGCCTTCGCGCGCTCGCTACACTGCCTGCAGTCTTTGGCGGCCCCCGCGCCGTCCTCGCCTCGAGACGCCCCCCCAAAAGAAGGGCAGCGCCGAGTTGCTGTATGTGCTTGCATGGGAGCCCCGATGGAAATCCGCAATCTGCTGCCCGATGAGATCGAGGCTGCCAGACAATTGCTTGCGGCCAACGGCTGGGCACACAGGGTGGCCAACACCGAGCGCTTCGCCCGCCTGATCGCCAATTCGCAGCGCGTTGCGGTGGCGGTCGACAATGGCGAGATCGTCGGTTTCGCGCGTGCCCTGTGCGACGATATCTCCAACGGCTACCTGTCGATGGTGGCCGTGGCGCCAAGCCACCGGCGCCGCGGCATCGGCCGCGCGCTGGTGCGCCACATCGTCGGCAACGATCCCGATATCACCTGGGTGCTGCGCGCCGGACGGTCCTCCGAGGCGGCCTTCTTCGGCCAGCTCGGCTTCGTGCCCTCGCTCGTGGCCATGGAGCGCCGGCGCCTCTGAGCGCGCCGCAAACCGCACAGACACGATCCTATGGCCTCCTCGACCGGCTGGTTCCACTGGGCGCTGCTCTCGGCGGTGTTCGCCGCGCTGACGGCGATCTTCGCCAAGATCGGCCTGGAGGGCATCAACTCCGACCTTGCCACGCTGGTGCGCACCGCGGTGATCATTGTGGTGCTGAGCGCCTTCGTGGTGTTCACCGGCAAGTGGAGCAACCCGCTGGCGCTGTCGCCCCGTACCTGGGTCTTTCTCGTGCTTTCCGGCCTCGCCACCGGCGCTTCCTGGGTGTGCTACTTCCGCGCGCTCAAGCTCGGCGAGGCATCCAAGGTCGCACCGGTGGACAAGCTGAGCCTGCTGCTGGTGGCGGTGTTCGCCGTGATATTCCTGGGCGAGCGGCCCAGCCTGCGCGAATGGGCCGGCATCCTGCTGGTGGGCGCCGGCGTGCTGGTGCTGGGCTTCAGGCGCTAGCGCGGCACCAGACCGGGGCGGCGCCCTACCTGTCGGTACGCAGCGGCCCGTACTCCACCGGCACCCAGGCGTAGCCCTTGCCCTCCGCGCGCACATGGCCGATGCCCGGGAACGGCAGGTGCGCGCCGGCCACCCACAGCTGGCCGCGCGCGGCTTGCGCAAAAAGCGCCTTGCGCGTGGTCACGGCCTGGCGGCTGTCCACGTCGAACTCCATCGCCACYTCCGGCCGGCGGAACTGCACCGCATGGCTGTGCACGAGATCGCCCCAGAACAACATGCCGTGGTCGGCCGACCTGAACAGGTAGCCGCTGTGGCCAGGTGTATGGCCGTGCGCCGGCACGGCGCTCACGCCGGGTAGCAGTTCGGCTCCGGCGGCATAGGTGCGCAGCCGGCCGCTGGCCTGGTAGGGCGCGACGGCGGCGCGCGCCATGGCAAACAACGGCTGGGCATCCTGCGGCGCGCGCGCCGCCGTGGCTTCGTCCAGCCAGTAGGCCGCGTCGGCCTTGTCGACATACACCGTGGCGTTGGCGAACACCGGCTTGCCGTCGGCCATCAGGCCGCAGGCATGGTCGGGATGCAAGTGGGTGAGCAGCACGGTATCGACCTGCCCGGGCGCATAACCCGCGGCGCGCAGGTTCTCCACGACGCGCCCCAGCGTGGGGCCGAAGCAAGCCGCGGTGCCGGTATCGACCAGCACCAGGTTCTTGCCGGTGTGGACCAGGTAGGCATTGACCGCGGTCTGCATGCCCGGCGTCGTGGCCACGAACATGCGCGCCAGCAAGCGCTGCACTTCGCCGGGGCTGCTGTACTTGAACACCTTGGTGTCGAGGTCGACATAGCCGTCGTACAACGCGGTCACTTCGAACTGGCCGAACATCATGCGGTAATAGCCGGGCACCTGCGTCCTGAGCTGGGCCGGCGGGGACGCCGCCGCCGGGCTCTGGGCGGGCGCCAGGGCGGGCGCGCCGGCAAAGGCAAGGGCTGCGATCAGGGATACTGCGGTCCGGCGACGGCCGGCGGGGCAAGGCACGCTCATGCTGCGCTCCATGGAAATTGGGGGCGACTTCCAGAGCTGCATTATCGGCGCAAAGTGCGCGACGCGGCGGCTCGCGCATATGTGAGCGCGCGCTCCGTGCCGCGCCGGCCATCCGGCACGGGCAGCGCGGCATCGGCGGGCGGGAAGGCTGCCTGCGCACGGCCGGCGGCAACGAAAAACGCCTCCCGGTCACGGGAGGCGTTCATGCATGAAAGGCCGCAGCGCTGCCCCGGTTCACTCCGGCTGGATATTGGCCGCCTTGATGATCTTGCCCCACTTGGCCGATTCCGCGGCCTGGAACTTGGCCAGCTCGGCCGGCGAGCTGGTGAACACATCCGTCCCCGTAGACTGGTAGAAGCTTGCGGCGGTGTCGCTCCTGGCTGCCTTCACCAGCATCGCATGGAGCTTGTCGACGACCGGTTGCGGCGTCTTGGCCGGCGCGTAGGCCGCGAACCAGTAGCTCATCTCATAGCCCTTGACTCCGGCCTCGTCGATGGTCGGTACATTGGGCGCCAGCGGCGAACGCGTCTTGCCCGACACGCCCAGCGCCTTGAGCTTGCCGCTCTTGACCTGCGGCAGGCCGGTGGCGGTGTCGGTGATCATCATCTGGATCTGGTTGCCGAGCAGGTCGGTCACCGCCAGCGGGTTGCTCTTGTACGGCACATGGAGCAACTGCACATGCGCCATCTGCTGGAACAGCTCGCCCGCGATGCGCGAGGAGGAACTGCCGCTGCCGAAGCTGAGCTTGCCGGGTTCCTTCTTGGCCAGCGCGATGAAGTCGCCCACGCTGTTGACCGGCAGTTGCGGATTCACCACCATGATCTGGCCGCCGCGGCCGAGCGCGCTGATGGGCGAGTAGTCCTTGACCGGATCGTAGGGCAGCTTCTTGAACAGGTGCTCGTTGGCGGCATGCGTGGTGTTGGTGGTGATCAGCACGGTGTAGCCGTCCGGGCCGGCCTTGGCCACGTCGCTGGCGGCGATGAAGCCGTTGGCGCCCGGCTTGTTGTCGACCACCACCGTGACCTTGGCGTCCACCGTGATGGCCTGGCCGATCGCGCGCGCGAGCTGGTCGGTGGCGCTGCCGGCAGCGAACGGCACCACGAAGCGGATCGGCTTGTCCGGGAACTCCGCATGCGCAGGCCCCGCCAGCAGCGCGAGCGCCGCGGCGGCGATGCCGGTGACCACCTTCATGGCGGAAGCGGGCTTGGTGTATGCGGACATCTTGAGTCTCCTGTTGGAATCTGGCTTCGTTGTGGTTGTTGAGTGCGAATCTCGTCGCGAATCTCGTCGCGAATGTCGTTGCCAATATCGTTGCGCGTGCGCCTGGCCGTTCAGCCCGCGCCGGCCAGCCTCGGCGGCAAGGGAATCTCCAGCTGCAGCAGCAGGAAGGCCAGTGCCTTGCCATGCGTGTCGAGGTTGAGCGCATCGTTGACGCCGCCGTCCAGCACGCCGTCGATGACGAAGTTCATCGCCTGCAGCGAAGGCACCAGGTAGCGCTTGACGGCCGACGGCTGGCGATGGGCGAACAGCGCGGCCACCGCGTCTTCGGTGACGTGGGCGGCGAGATGATCGAAATCGCGCGGATCGTAGGCAATCACGCTGATATTGGAGCGGTCGCCCTTGTCGCCAGTGCGCCCGTGCGCGAGCTGGTACAGGGCGATATTGTCGGCGGCATCGGTAGTGGCAGTGTTCRTGGCAGCAGGGTATGGCTTGCGTTGACGGCGGCGCGCGGCACCAGGCAGGACATGGCGTTCAGGCGTGCGCGCAGCGCGGTACGCACGCCGCCGCCGCCCGCGGGGCCGCAGGTATAGAGCGCATTGACCTCACGCAGCAGCGCCTGCGCCACCGGCTTGTCCTCATGCGCGAGCGCGGCGCGCAGGCGCACGTCCTGCGCCTGCGTCTCACCGGGCAGGGCCTGCTGCAGCAGCCGGCCGCCGTCGTCGGCGAACACGCTGCACACGCCGATCAGGTCGAAGCGTATCGGCACGCTGTAGCCAAGCAGGTTCATGCGCTTGCGCACGATCTCCGCGGCCAGGCGCGCGCGCGCCGCGGCATTGGGGCCGGCATAGGAGATCTCGCCTTCGGCGATCCAGCCGCCCTGGTAGAACAGGTTGGCCTTGAGCTGTTCCGGCCGTTCGCGGCCGCGCACATTGCGCACCGCCACGCGGTCCGGGCCCAGCTGCTCGACGGTGGCCTGGCTGATGTCCGCGACCACGTCGGGGGTGAGGTAGGCGGCGGGGTCGTGCACTTCGTACAGCAACTGCTCCTTGACGGTGCGCAGGTCCACGCAGCCGCCGGTATCCGCGGCCTTGCCGACCTCGATATTGCCGTCGGCATCCAGGCGCACGATCGGGTAGCCGACGGCATGCACATCGGGTACGTCCTTCATGCCGGGATCGGCAAAGTAGCCGCCGGTGACCTGGGCGCCGCACTCGAGCAGGTGGCCGGCCATGGTGGCGCGCGCCAGCCGGTCCCAATCGTCCCACGACCAGCCGAAATGCGCCATGGCCGGGCCGACCGCCAGCGCCGGGTCGGCCACGCGGCCGCACACCACCACCTGCGCGCCGTCGGTGAGCGCGTCCGCGATGCCGCGCGCGCCGATGTAGGCGTTGGCGCAGACGAAGCG
>NZ_JBFTND010000290.1:0-6961 GCF_056397305.1 Cupriavidus sp. 05N40 | reverse complement strand
ACCGTGTGCAGTTCGCCATTGCCGCTGCCGTCGGCGGCGCGCACGGCGACCGGCACGATTTCCTGGTTGAAGCGGCCGGCCTGGGTGGCGGCGATGGCGCGGCGGTGGCTTTCCAGCGCGTAGCGGTCGAGGTCGTCGCGCTTGAGGCCGTACTTGCGCGACATCATCTCGGCGCCGGTGAACTGGCTGAACTTCACGCCCGGATAGCGCTCCTGCATGGCCGGGCTCATCGAGCTGCCGAAACCGTTCTTGAACGGCAGCGAGGACGGCAGGCCCATCGGCACGCGCGTCATGCTTTCCACGCCAGCGGCGATGACGATATCCATGGTGCCGGACATCACGGCCTGTGCGGCGAAATGCAGCGCCTGCTGCGACGAGCCGCACTGGCGGTCCACGGAAGTGCCGGGCACGCTTTCGGGCAGGCGCGAAGCCAGCACGGCGTTGCGCGCCACATTGCCGGCCTGCTCACCGGCCTGGCCCACGCAGCCCATGATCAYGTCGTCGATCAGTGCGGGATCGGCGCCGCTGCGCGCGACCAGCGCGTCCAGCACCTGCGCGGCGAGGTCCGCCGGATGCCAGCCCGCGAGCTTGCCGCCCTTGCGCCCGCCCGCGGTGCGCGCGGCCGCTACGATGTATGCCTCTGCCATGTGCTCTCCTCTTATCGTTCCAGGCAAACCCTGTTTATCCTGATGCGGATTCTGGAGCAGTTGCCCGGCACATGGCGTCGTCGGAAGCGACGATTGCGCGGCCGGCGCGCGCTGTCAGACGCGCGGCTGCAGTACCGAGAAGATCGCCGTGGCGCGCAACAGGCAGCGCTCGCCCGCCAGCAGGCGGCAACTGCCGAAGCGCAGCCGCGAGCCGAGCTTGTCGAACGCCACGTGCGCTTCCACCCAGTCGCCCACGCGCGCGGCATCGAAGTAGTCGAGGCTGAGGTTGGCGGTCACCGCCGGATGCTGGCGCCCTGCCTCCAACGCCATCATCATCCCGATGGCGGTATCGGCCAGCGTGGCCAGCATGCCGCCGTGCGGGATGCCGAGCGGGTTCAGATGCTGCGGCCCGATGCGGATGGCGACCACGCGCCGCGCACGGTCCACGTAGAGCTGGCCGAAATGCTCGAGAAAGCCGCTGGCGCCGCGCAGCGCGACAAATCCCGGCGGCACCGCCGCCGCGTCCGCGCCAGCGCTGCCGGCGCCCGGTTCATTGGCTTCTGCCATGGACACCGCCCCGCCTCAGGCCGCGAAGAAGCGCGACGCCACGCCGAGCTGCTCGCGGCATTCGGCCACCATGCGCTCGATCAGCTCCTCGCAGCTCGGGATGTCGTCGATCAGGCCCACGCACTGGCCCGCGCTGATGATGCCGCCGTCGGTCTCGCCGGCGTTCAGCGCGGCCTTGCCGCGCACGCCCGCCACCAGGTGCTTGACGTCCTCGAACTGCGCGCCGCCCGGCTGGCGCTCGATGGTCACCACTTCGTCCGAGACGGCGTTCTTGAGCACGCGCGCCGTGTTGTGCAGCGTGCGGAAGATCAGGTTGGTATCGCGCTCGCTGGCTTCCACCAGGGCCTGCTTGATGTTGTGGTGGATCGGCGCCTCGCGCGTGGCGCAGAAGCGCGTGCCCATGTTCACGCCCTCTGCACCCAGCACCAGCGCCGCCGCCATGCCGCGCCCGTCGGCGATACCACCCGAGGCGATCACGGGGATGCCGAGCCGGCGCGCCGCCAGCGGGATCAGGACCATGCCCGGCACGTCGTCTTCGCCGGGATGGCCCGCGCATTCGAAGCCGTCGATCGACACCGCATCCACGCCCAGCCGCTCGGCCGACAGCGCATGGCGGATCGCCACGCATTTGTGGATCACCTTGATGCCCGCCGCCTTGGCGCGCGCGATGTGCTCCTTCGGGTTGTTGCCGGCGGTCTCCAGCACCTTGATGCCATTTTCGATGATCACGTCGAGGTAGCGCGCGTACGGCGGCGGGTTGATCGACGGCAGCAGCGTCAGGTTGACGCCAAACGGCTTGTCGGTCAGCTCGCGGCAGCGACGGATCTCTGCGTCCAGCGCCTCCGGCGTGGGCTGGGTCAGCGCGGTCAGCACGCCGAGGCCGCCGGCGTTCGATACCGCGGCGGCCATCTCGGCGTAGCCGACCCATTGCATGCCGCCCTGGATGATGGGATAGCGGGTGCCCAGCAATTCGGTGATGCGCGTCTTCATGATGTTCCTGTCTTCCTTCTTGTCTTTGCCGATTCTCTGTCCTGCCCCGGCGCGGCAAATGCCGGCCGCCGCCAGGCAAGCTGGCGCCAGTCTAAGGCGCCGGTCCACTGCCGGCCTCGTCGGATGCGACGATTGCAGGCGCATGATTCTGCACTACCTTACCAGCCAACCCTTTCGAGCAGCCAAGGCCAGCCATGAGCAACGCATCCCAAGCATCCCTGCCCCCCAGCTTCGAGACCCTGCAATATGCGGTCGAGGCCGGTGTCGCCACCATCACCCTGCACCGCCCGGACAGGCTCAACGCCTTCACCCCGAAGATGATGGAGGAGCTGATCGCCGCCTTCGACGCCACCGACGCYGACGACAATGTGCGCGCGGTGATCGTCACCGGCTCGGGGCGCGCCTTCTGCGCCGGTGCCGACCTGGCCTCGGGCGGCTCCACCTTCGATTTCGAGAAGCGCTACGGCGCCAGCAGCCAGGGCAGCGCGCACCGCGACGGCGGCGGGCGCGTCTCGCTGCGCATCTTCCGCAGCCTCAAGCCGGTCATCGCCGCCGTCAATGGCGCGGCGGTGGGCGTGGGCGTGACCATGCAGTTGCCGATGGATATCCGCCTGGCCTCGACCGACGCCAAGTTCGGCTTCGTGTTCGCGCGCCGCGGCATCACGCCGGAGGCGGCTTCGTCATGGTTCCTGTCGCGCGTGGTGGGGATCTCCACCGCGCTGGAGTGGTGCTACACCGGCCGCGTGTTCAGCGCGCAGGAAGCGCTCGATCGCGGCCTGGTGCGCTCGCTGCACGCGCCCGAAGACCTGCTGCCGGCGGCGCAGGCGCTGGCGCGCGAGATCGCGGACAACGCCGCGCCGGTCTCGGTGGCGATCTCGCGCCAGCTGATCTGGCGCATGGCCGGCGCCAGCCACCCGATGGAGGCGCACCGGCTGGACAGCCGCGCGATCCAGTCACGCGGCCAGTCCGCCGACGTCAAGGAAGGCGTCGATGCCTTCCTGGAAAAGCGCCCCGCCAACTTCCCGGAGCGGGTCTCGCAGGACATGCCGGACTTCTACGACTGGGGCAACGAGCCGCCCTTCATCTGAGCCAGAGACAACGCCCAACGCATCGCCAGGAGCACAGCGTGAACGTCAGTACCGCAGTCCAGACCCGCAAATCCGTGCGCGGCTTCCTGCCCGCGCCGGTGGCGCCGGAGATCATCCGCGACGTGCTCGAACAGGCCGCGCGGGCACCCTCGGGCGGCAACCTGCAGCCGTGGCATATCCACGTGGTGGGCGGGGAACCGCTCGAAGAGCTCAAGGGCACCATGCGCGAGCTGATCGCCAGCCGGCCCGGCGGCGAGGGCAAGGAGTACGACATCTATCCGCCAGAGCTGGTCTCGCCCTACCGGGAGCGCCGCTTCCAGGTGGGCGAGGAACTCTACCGCTGCCTGGGCATTCCGCGCGAGGACAAGCGCGCGCGCATCGCGCAGTTCGCCAACAACTTCACCTTCTTCGGCGCGCCGCTGGCGCTGTTCTGCACCGTGGACCGCCGCATGGGCCCGCCGCAGTGGTCGGATCTCGGCATGTACCTGCAGACCGTGATGCTGCTGCTGCGCGAGCATGGCCTGCACAGCTGCGCTCAGGAATGCTGGGCGATCTATCCGCAGACCATCTCGTCCTTTCTCTCGATCCCCGCCGAACGCATGCTGTTTACCGGCATGGCCATCGGCTACGAAGACCCCGGGGCGCCGGCCAACCAGCTGCGTGCCGTGCGCGCGCCGCTGGAGGAGTTCGCGGAGTTCGTGGGGATCTGAGAGCGCGGCCGCCGGATTCGGCAACTATGCCGATTTCGTCGGTCCCGACGCGGAAAGACGACAAGCCGGGTCAGGTTTGAGATGCCACACTATAAGTGTCATCCATCCTGCCCCCGCCAGCCCCGCCATGCGCCAGCCTTCCGCTCCGGCCGAGTCCGCTCCCGGCCCGTTCGCCCCCCTATCTACCGTTCGTTCCCCGGCCACGCGTGCCGCGCACCGGGTCACCGTCATCGACTCCCATACCGGCGGCGAACCGACGCGCCTGGTCATTGGCGGCTTCCCCGATCTGGGCGGCGGCAGCATGGCCGATCGCCTCGTGCGGCTGGCTGGCGAGCATGACCGCTGGCGCACGGCCACCGTGCTGGAGCCGCGCGGCAGCGACGTGGTGGTCGGCGCGCTGCTGTGCGCTCCGGCCTCGGCCGATGCCTGCGCCGGCGTGATCTTCTTCAACAACAGCGGCTACCTGGGCATGTGCGGCCACGGCACCATCGGGCTGGTGGCGTCGCTGGCGCACCTGGGCCGGATCGCGCCCGGCCGCCACCGGATCGAGACCCCGGTGGGCGTGGTCGATGCCGTGCTGCATGAAGACGGCTCGGTCAGCGTGCGCAATGTGCCGGCATGGCGCTACCGGCGCGCCGTGGCGGTGACGGTGCCCGGCCACGGCACCGTCGCAGGCGATATCGCCTGGGGCGGCAACTGGTTCTTCCTGTGCGAGGACCATGGCCAGCGCATCGCGCACGACAACGTGGACGCCCTGACCGCCTTCGCCGGCGCGCTGCGCCGGGCCCTGGAGCATGCGGGCATCCGCGCCGAGGGCGACGCCGCGATCGATCACATCGAATTGTTCGGCCCGCCCGGCCCGGCCGACGACGCCGACAGCCGCAACTTCGTGCTGTGCCCGGGCAACGCCTACGACCGCTCCCCGTGCGGCACCGGCACCAGCGCCAAGCTGGCCTGCCTGGCTGCCGACGGCAAGCTGGCGCCCGGCGCGCCGTGGCGCCAGGCCGGCATCACCGGCAGCCGTTTCGTGGCGCACTATGCGCCAGCCGGAGAAGCGAGCCGCATCGTGCCCACCATCCATGGCACCGCCCACGTCTGCGCCGAAAGCACGCTGCTGGTCGGCGGCGACGATCCGTTCGGCTGGGGGCTGGTGGCGTGAGCCGGGCCCTGCACTGCGCAGACGCCATCGTGATCGGCGCCGGCATCGTAGGCGCAGCGTGCGCCGCCGAACTGGCCGCGCATGGCCTGAACGTGCGGGTGCTCGACGACCAGCGCGGCGGCGCCACGCACGCCGGCATGGGCCACCTCGTGCTGATGGACGACAACGCGGCCGAGCAGGCGCTGTGCGCGGCRTCGCTCGGCCTCTGGCGCGTGCTGGCCGCGCGCATGCCCGAGGCCTGTGCCTACCGCCGCTGCGGCACGCTGTGGCTGGCCGCCGACGAGGAGGAACTGGCGCAGGCCGCCCGCCGGCGCGCAGCGCTGCGGGCGCGGGGCGTCCCGGGCACGCTGCTGACCGCGCGCGAACTGGCGCGCGCGGAGCCGATGCTGCGCCCGGGCCTGGCCGGTGCGCTCAAGGTGGAGGAGGACGCCATCGTCTACGCCCCGGCCGCGGCCGCCTGGCTGCTTGCCCAGGGCGGCGCGCGCATCGACCGCCGGCGTGCCACCGTGCGCGCGGTGGCGGCGAACCAGGTCACGCTCGACGACGGCACCCGGCTGACGGCCGATGCGGTCATCGTGGCCAACGGCATCCACGCCGCGCAACTGGTGCCCGGACTGCCGCTGCGCGCCAAGAAGGGCCATCTCGTGATCACCGACCGCTACCCGGCGCGCGTGCGCCACCAGTTGGTCGAACTCGGTTATGCCGCCAGCGCCCACCAGTCCGAGGGCACCTCGGTCGCGTTCAATGTGCAGCCGCGCCCCACCGGCCAGTTGCTGATCGGCTCGTCGCGCCAGTTCGACCATGCCGATGCCGCCGTGGACGCCGGCCTCGTCGCGCGCATGCTGCGGCGCGCGGCCGGCTACCTGCCCGGGCTGGCGGACATGAATGCCATCCGCTGCTGGACCGGCGTGCGCGCGGCCACCCCTGACGGCCTGCCGCTCATCGGCGCGCAGCCGGGCCAGCCGGGGCTGTGGCTGGCGGCCGGCCACGAAGGGCTTGGCGTGACCACGGCGCCGGGCAGCGCGCGGCTGCTCGCGGCCCAGCTGCTCGGGCACGCGCCGCCGTTCGATCCCCTGCCGTACGCGCCGGGCCGGTTCCTGCCGGCATCCGCCGGCGCCGCCCGGCCCGCCTCCGGAGACAAGACATGAGACGCAGCACGGTTGCCGGCACCGGCGCCATGATCACCATACGGCTGGACGGCCAGCCCATGCGCGTGCCCGCCGGCATCTCGGCTGCCGCGGCGCTGGCGCATGCCGGGCAGCCGTGGGCGCGGCGCGCATGTGGCGGCCAGCAGCGCGCGCCGTTCTGCGGCATGGGCAGTTGCCAGGAATGCCGCATGACGATCGACGGCCGGCGGCGCCTGGCATGCCAGACGCCGTGCCGCGAAGGCATGGTGCTGGAACGCACGCCATGAGCGGGTCCAGGCTGCACGCCGCGCATGGCCGCGAATTCGACGTGCTGGTGGCCGGCGCCGGCCCGTCCGGCATGGCCGCCGCCCGCGCCGCCGCCCGCAGCGGCGCCAGCGTGGCGCTGGTCGACGACAACGCCGCGCCCGGCGGCCAGATCTGGCGCGATGGCCCTGGCGCGGCCCTGCCCGCCAGCGCGCGCGCGKGGCGCCGCGCGCTGGCGGCCGACGCACGCATCACGCTGTTCGCCGGCAGCCGTATCGTGGCGGCGCCGGCGCCCGGGACGCTGCTGGTGGAGCAGGCCGACACGGCCGCGAGGCTGCATTACCGCAGCCTCGTGCTGTGCAGCGGCGCGCGCGAGCTGCTGCTGCCCTTTCCCGGCTGGACCTTGCCC
>NZ_JBFTND010000289.1:0-10357 GCF_056397305.1 Cupriavidus sp. 05N40 | reverse complement strand
GTCGTGCACGCGGCCGGCTGGCGATCACAGCTACGATGGCGAGCCCATTGCCTGCCGTTGCGCGAGGCCGTGGCGCCCCAGCGCGTGGTGCTGGCGCAATCGCCCGCGATGCGGCCGTCACCCGTTGCCGAGGCGTTTATCCGCTGGGCGCGCGAGGCCGGGCACGCCGAGCCGGCTTGAAGGGCGGCCCGGCGCCCTGCTAGCGCGGATACAGCGCGCCGAGCACGCGCGGGCCTGCCGCGCCGGTGACGGTGGGGACGTTGCCGGGCGAGCGCAGTAGCATCTGGCGCGCCAGCCAGGCAAAGGCGATGCCTTCGACCTGCGAAACCGGCACGCCGAAGTCGTCGGAGCTTTGCACCGTTACCCCCGGCAGCGCCTGCGCCAGCAGGCGCATCACGAAGCCGTTGCGCGCGCCGCCCCCGCAGACGATCAGGCGCGCGGCGCCCCGGGCATGCGCGCGCACGTCGCGGGCGATGGCCTCGGCGGTGAGCGCGGCCAGCGTGGCCTGCACGTCGGCGGGCGGCAGCGCCGTGCCGGGCCCGGCCAGGTGCTGTTCGAGCCAGGCAGGGTGGAAGAGGTCGCGGCCGGTGCTCTTGGGCGGGGCCACGCCGAAATACGGCTCKGCCAGCAAGCGCGCCAGCAGCGTGTCGTTGATCCTGCCGCTGGCGCCCCAGGCGCCGTCAGCGTCGAAAGCCCGGCCGTGGTGGCGCTCGATCCAGTAGTCGAGCAGCACGTTGCCAGGACCGCAATCGAAGCCGGTCACCGGCGCGCTGTCCTTGCCCGCGCCCGCTGCCGGCAGCACGCTGATATTCGAGATCCCGCCGATATTGCAGGCCACCCGCGTCTCGCCGGCGTCGCCGAACAGGGCCTGGTGCAGCGCCGGCACCAGCGGAGCGCCCTGGCCGCCCGCGGCCACGTCGCGGCTGCGGAAATCCGCCACCACGTCGATGCCGCACAGTTCGGCCAGCAAGGCTGGCTGCTGGCTCTGGCGCGTATAGCCGGTGCCATCGTACTGGCCAGGACGGTGGCGCACGGTCTGCCCGTGGGCGCCGACCGCCGCGATGGCCGCAGCCGCCAGTCCCGACTCGCGCAGCAGCGCGGCCACGCAGCCGGCGTACACGCGCGCCAGCCCGTTGGCGGCCAGCGCCTCGCGATGGATCTCGTCGTCGCCGGGCTGCTGCAGTCCGGCGAACGCCTCGCGCAACGCCGCCGGGAACGGCTGGTGGGCCGCGGCCAGCACCGCCGGCCGCGGGCCGGAGAAATCGACCAGCACGCCRTCCGCGCCGTCCATGCTGGTGCCSGACATSAKGCCGATGAAACGGTCGGTAGAGGCGGGCGACGGGCTTTGCATGCGGGCTAGTTGTTGTTGCTGGCGACGTTGTAGGTGCGCAGCGCGTTGATGCGGCTGAGCAGCCCGCTGGTGTAGTTCAGGAACTGCTGGCGCGCGGCGCCCGACAGGGCCGGGGTATCCAGCGCGGCGATGGCCAGCGGGTTGAGCGGCACGTCGTTGACGCGGAACTCATAGTGCAGATGCGGGCCGGTGGCCCAGCCGGTCTGGCCCACGTAGCCGATCACCTGTCCCTGCGTCACATGCTGGCCGCGCCGCATGCCGGCGAAGCCCGACAGGTGGGCGTAGTAGGTCGAGTAGCCGCTATGGTGCTTGAGGATGACGATATTGCCGTAGCCGTTCTGCTGGCCCACGAACTCCACTTCTCCGTCACCCGTGGCCTGCACCTTGGTGCCCGTGGGCGCGGCAAAGTCCACGCCCTTGTGCTGTGCCCAGTTGTGATGCAGCGGATGGTCGCGCCCGCCGAAGCCGGACGAGATACGCGAGAACTCCACCGGCGAGCGCAGGAACGGCCGCTTCATGCTGCGCCCGTCGAACGTGTAGTAGGCGCCTTGCTTGCTGCCTTCCTGTGCGTACCAGAGCGCCTGGTGCAGCTGGTTGTGGTTGATCAGCTCGACCGCCACCACACGTCCGTTGCGCACGAAGGCGGCGTCGCGGTAGCCTGCCTCGTAGACGATGCGGAAGCGGTCTCCGGTGGTGATGTCGTGGTGGAAATCGATGACGCCGGAGAAGATCGAGATCATCTGCTCGACCACGTCGTCGGGCACGTCGGCCGCGTCCATGGCCTTGAAGAAGCCGCCCGCGGCGATCGCGCCGGACAGCATTTCGTAGTGCACGTCGTTCTTCACCGACTGCACGCGCGCCTTGTAGACCGGGGCGGCGAGCTCGCCCGCGCGCTCGATCACCAGCTCGCGCGAGGATTCCGCATCGCCGCCGAGGTTGGCCTGCAGCGATACCAGCAGGTTGTTCTGGTCTGCCTCGGCCTGCACGTTCTGGCCGGGCTCGAGCGCAAACAGGCCGCGCGCGGTGGCATTCTGGCGGATAAACGCTTGCGCGTCGGGGTCATCGATACCGAGGCGCTTGAGCAGGGTGGCGATGGTGTCACCGCGCTGCATGCGCGCTTCGCGCACAAAGGTGTCGTCGGTCTCGGTCAGCTGTTCGAGCTGGGATTGCAGGTCGGGCAGGCGAATGGCCTCCCGGACACGCGGAGCGAGCGGGTCGTCGAAGGCATTGCGCGGCGCCACGCCCATGGCGGCGGCCATGCCAAGCGTGAACACCGTGCCGACCGCAGCTGTCAATTGCTTGCGCCGGCGCGCGTGCAGCGCGTTGGTGGGATCGACGAGAACCACCAGCTCGCGCGCGAAAACTTCGCGGAGTCTGGACCACATCACGTAAAATTCACTCTTTGGTTCGGGCCGCGCTGCCGCGACGATCTGCTTCGTCTTGCCTTCCTCTCCCGAGGTGCGGTGCGTGCCATATTGGTTTGCCGCCGTAGAATGGCGGTTGGCCCGCGGGATGCGTCCCGCCGGCACAAGAGCGCGAATTATACCAAAATCGGCCGCCGGCCGTTTTTCGTCCGCGTCTGAATTCTCATGTTTTTCAAAGACTTACGTCATGACTGAAGTTTCCCCCGGCGCTGCCACTTCCTACCCCCTCACGCCCACCGTGATGCACGCCCTGGAGGTGTCCAAGCGCGGGTGCGACGAACTGCTGGTCGAATCCGAATGGCTGGCCAAGCTCGCGCGCAGCGAGGCCACCGGCGTGCCGCTGCGCATCAAGCTGGGCCTGGACCCGACCGCACCGGACATCCATATCGGCCACACCGTGGTGCTCAACAAGCTGCGCCAGCTGCAGGACCTCGGCCACCAGGTCATCTTCCTGATCGGCGACTTCACCTCCACCATCGGCGACCCGTCCGGGCGCAACGCCACGCGCCCCCCGCTCACGCGCGAGCAGATCGAGGCCAACGCCCAGACCTACTACCGCCAGGCCAGCCTGGTGCTCGATCCCGCCCGCACCGAGATCCGCTACAACAGCGAGTGGAGCGACCCGCTCGGCGCGCGCGGCATGATCGAGCTGGCGGCCAAGTACACGGTGGCGCGGATGATGGAGCGCGACGACTTCACCAAACGGTTCCGCTCTGGGATTCCGATCTCGGTCCATGAGTTCCTCTACCCGCTGATGCAGGGCTACGATTCGGTCGCGCTCAAGGCCGACCTCGAGCTCGGCGGCACCGACCAGAAATTCAACCTGCTGGTCGGGCGCGAGCTGCAGAAGGAGTACGGCCAGGAGCAGCAGTGCATCCTGACCATGCCGCTGCTGGTGGGCCTGGACGGCGTGGAGAAGATGTCCAAGTCCAAGGGCAACTACATCGGCGTGACCGAGGCCCCGAGCGAGATGTTCGGCAAGCTGATGAGCATCTCCGATGACCTGATGTGGCGCTACTTCGAGCTGCTGTCGTTCCGCCCGATGAGCGAGATCGACCTGATGAAGCAGGAGATCGCACTGGGCCGCAACCCGCGCGACTGCAAGGTAATGCTCGGCCAGGAGATCGTCACGCGCTTCCACAGCGCCGCCGACGCCGAGCGCGCGCTGGAGGACTTCAACCATCGCGCGCGCGGCGGCGTGCCCGACGACATCCCCGAGGTCAGCCTGTCCGGCGCGCCGCTGGGCATCGCGCAGCTGCTCAAGCAGGCCAACCTGGTGCCGTCCACCTCGGAGGCCAACCGCAATATCGAGCAGGGCGGCGTCAAGATCGACGGCACCGTGATCAGCGACAAGGCAGTGAAGATCGAAGCCGGCAGCTACGTCGTGCAGGTCGGCAAGCGCCGCTTCGCGCGCGTGACCCTGGCGTGAACCTGCGCCGGAGACGTTCATGATCGYCCTGATCCAGCGGGTCGCACAGGCCCGCGTCACCGTCGAAGGCCGCACCACCGGGGAGATCGGTGCCGGCCTGCTGGCGCTGGTGTGCGCCGAGCGCGGCGACACCGAAACCCAGGCCGAGCGCCTGCTCGCCAAGCTGCTGGCTTACCGCGTGTTCTCCGATGCCGGCGGCAAGATGAACCTGCCGGTGCAGGACATCGATGGCCGTGGCACGCGCGGCGGCCTGCTGGTGGTGTCGCAATTCACGCTGGCGGCCGACACCAACAGCGGCGCGCGCCCGAGCTTTACCCCGGCCGCCGCGCCAGCCGAGGGCGAACGCCTGTACAACCACTTCGTGGAGCGCGCCCGCGCCGCGCACGGCGAGGTCCAGACCGGCGAATTCGGCGCCATGATGCAGGTCAGCCTGGTCAACGACGGGCCGGTCACCTTCTGGCTGCGTGTGCCGCCGGCGGGCGCAGCCGCCTGAACCCACATGGCCGCGTCGCACGCGGCGCAAACCAGCAAGGAGAGACGCATGAAAATCTGGAGCAAGGCTTTCGCCGACAACGGGCCCATTCCGGTCGAGTTCGCCTTCGGCGCGATGGATCCCGCCGCCCATGTGGCGCTGTCGAACAACCGCAATCCCGACCTGCACTGGGACGAGGCGCCAGCCAGCACACGTTCCTTCGTGCTGATCTGCCATGACGCGGACGTGCCGAGCCGCGGCGACGACGTCAACCAGGAAGGCCGCGAAGTGCCGGCATCGCTGCCGCGCGTGGATTTCTTCCACTGGGTGCTGGTGGACATCCCGCCCGGCCTGCGCTCGATCTCCGCCGGCAGCCACAGCGACGGCGTGATCGCGCGCGGCAAGCCGGGCCCCGAGGCGACCGGCGGCACCGCGGCCGCGGGCGGCCTGCGCCACGGCCTGAACGACTACACCGGCTGGTTCGCCAACGACCCCGACATGAAGGGCGACTACTACGGCTACGACGGTCCCTGCCCGCCGTGGAACGATACCCTGCTGCACCACTACGTGTTCACGGTCTATGCGCTCGATCTCGACCGCCTGCCGCTCGACGGCACCTTCACCGGTGCGCAGGTGCGCGAGGCGATCCAGGGCCATGTGCTGGCACAGGCGTCGATCACCGGCACCTACACGCTCAATCCGAAGCTGGCCGGCGGCACGGCGAAGTAATCCGGCCGGCGGCGCGCGCAGGAAATGCAAGGAAACGAAAAGGAAACGGCATGTCGCAATTGCCCGGGCCGCATTCGCTGGCCTTTACCCACCTGATCCTGATTCGCCATGGCGAGACCGCGTGGAATCGCGAGCGACGCCTGCAGGGGCAGCTCGACATTCCGCTCAACGCCACCGGCGTGGCGCAGGCCGACGCCCTGGCGCAGGCCCTGGCCGCCGAACCGATCGACGCGGTCTACGCCAGCGATCTCTCGCGGGCGATGCAGACGGCGACACCGCTGGCCGAGGCCCTCGGCATGGCGGTGCGGCCCGATGCGCGCCTGCGCGAACGCTGCTATGGCACGCTGGAGGGCAGGACCTACGCGGAGGTGGCCGAGCAATCGCCCGAGGATTTCGCCCGCTGGCAGGCGCGCGTGCCGGACTACGCGCCCGACGGCGGCGAGTCCTTGCTGTCTTTCCATGAGCGCGCGGTGGAAGCCGCGCTGGCGCTGGCGCGCCGCCACCCCGGCGAGCGCATCGCGCTGGTGGCGCATGGCGGCGTGCTGGACTGCCTCTACCGCGAGGCCAACGACATGACGCTGGAAGCGCCGCGCCAGCACGAGCTGCTCAACGCCAGCATCAACCGGCTACGCTGCGACAGCCAGCGGCTGACGGTGATGCAGTGGGCCGACGTGGGCCATCTCGAAGCGCTGGCGCTGGACGAAGTCGATCGCCGCGTCCCCTAGCGGGCAGCCGCTCACACACGCAGCCGGAACGGCGTGAAATCGGTATTGCGGTCGTACCAGTCTTCGCGCTCGGCGCGCTTGAGGAAGCCCACCACCTTGTAGGTGACCGGCGTCATCACGACTTCCCAGGCTGTCTTCAGGATGTATTGGGCGATCGCCACCTGGATCACCTTTTCCAGCGGCCAGATGCCGTAGAAGGCGATCACGTAGAACAGGGAGGAGTCGACCAGTTCTCCGGCCAGCGTGGAGCCGATGGTGCGCGTCCAGAGCCAGCGGCCCTCGGTCCACAGCTTCATCTTGGCCAGCACATAGCTGTTGGCAAAACTCCCGCAGCAGAACGCGATCAGCGAGCCGAGCACGATGCGCCAGGTATTGCCGAACACGTCTTCCAGGCTTTTCTGGTAGTCGCCCATGAACGGCGCCACCGGCATCTTCAGTACCACCAGGCTCATGAAGGTGGCGAAGGCGAGCGCGGCAAAGCCCGCCCACACCACGCGGCGGTCGCGCCCGTAGCCATAGACCTCGGTCAGCACGTCGCCGAAGATATAGGAAACCGGGAAGAACAGCACCCCGGCGCCGAAGGTCACCGGCCCGATCAGCGGGCCCTACAGGTTCAGCTTGCCGACCTTGGCGCCGTCCAGCGAGATATCGAACATCAGCCCGGCGTTGGTCTGCACGAAGCCGATCACCGGTTGCTGCCCGGTGACGGTATCGATCGAGCCGTTGGCGCCAATCTTCGCGACCGCCACGCTGGCATCCGCGCCGACAGTCCAGCCGCTGCTGTTGACGAACTTGCTGTAGGCGTCCGGCGTCATGAACATGATGATGACGGACTTGGATTGCCCGCCGGCGGTGAGTCCGAACGAGGCCGAGGTGGTGCGGTAGTAGCCCACCGCGGCGCCGTGGGAGCGCAGCACGCCTTCGCCGTACTCGCCCCCGATCACGAGACCTGCGGACAACACGCGCGGGAAGATCAGGATCCCCTGCGCACGCGAGGCCAGGTCGCGCGCACTGCCGGCGGTGGTGAACAGGCGGTTGAGCGCGCCGTCCGCACCTGCGTCGATTTCCTGTTTCTTGGCCGCCGCATCGGTTGGCGCATTGGTGCCGGTGGTGGTGCAGCCCGCGGTGAAGGCGGTGGCCACGAGCAGGCCCGAGCCCGCCATCCGGGTGACAAACTGGCGTCGATTCATGTGCTCTCTCCTGACAGGGAAGAAATAGGCCGGCGCCATGCCGCGGCGGCCGGGACTAAGTCATTGTGGACAAGGAGGCAGCCGCCAGCAATGCGCGACAAAAGAATTGTCTGCGGTGCACGAAAGTATTTAATGCGGGGTGCGCGGCACCGCAGCATGGCCGGCGCCGGCGCCGGGCGGCCGGAAATGGCCGCCGGTGGCGGCCGCGCGGCGGGGAATTGCCGCTATGCAGCGGGTTCGGCGTCGCCGCCGGGCGCGGACAGCCCGAAATGCAGGTAGGCGGCGGCGGTGGCCATGCGGCCGCGGGGTGTGCGCTGCAGGTAGCCTTGCTGGATCAGGTAGGGCTCCAGCACGTCCTCGATGGTGTCGCGCTCCTCGCCGATCGCCGCGGCCAGGTTGTCCACGCCGACCGGCCCGCCGCCGAACTTGTGCAGGATGGCTTCGAGCAGCTTGCGGTCCATGAGGTCGAAGCCGACCACATCCACATCCAGCATGGCCAGCGCCGCGTCGGCGGTAGCGCGTGTGATGGTGCCATCGCTTTTGACCTCGGCAAAGTCACGCACGCGCCGCAACAGCCGGTTGGCGATACGCGGCGTGCCGCGCGCGCGCCGGGCGATTTCCAGCGCGCCGAGCGGATCGATGCGCGCCCCCAGCAGCTGTGCCGAGCGGGTGACGATGCGTCCCAGTTCCTCCGCGGTGTAGAACTCCAGCCGCGCGACGATGCCGAAGCGGTCGCGCAGCGGGTTGGTCAGCATGCCGGCGCGCGTGGTGGCGCCCACCAGCGTGAACGGCTGGAGGTCCAGCTTGACCGAGCGCGCGGCGGGCCCCTCGCCGATCATGATGTCGATCTGGTAGTCCTCCAGCGCCGGGTACAGGATTTCCTCCACCACCGGAGACAGGCGGTGGATCTCGTCGATGAAGAGGACGTCGTTGGCTTCCAGGTTGGTCAGCAGCGCGGCCAGGTCGCCGGGGCGCTCCAGCACCGGGCCGGAAGTCTGGCGCAGGTTCACGCCCATCTCGCGCGCGATGATGTGCGCCAGCGTGGTCTTGCCCAGGCCCGGCGGCCCGAACAGCAGTACGTGATCGAGTGCCTCGCGGCGGTTGCGCGCGGCGTGCATGAAGATGTCGAGCTGGCCGCGCACCTTCTCCTGGCCGACGTATTCGTCGAGCAGCTTGGGGCGAAGCGCCCGCTCGAAGGCCTCCTCGTTGGGAGAGGCGGTGGTGGGGGCGATCACGCGGTCGCCCCCGCGGTCGGGGACCAGCTTGTCGGTTTCGATCATGGATGTGCTACGGGCAAAGTGGCTCGATTGTAGCCCGTCCGGGCCAGGCTACCCGCGCTCGGGCGGCCCCGCTCAGCCCTTCGAGAGGGACTTCAGCGCCAGCTTGATGCCGTCCGAGACGCCGGTGCCGGCCGGTACCTGCTTGATCGCCAGCGCCGCTTCCTTCTCGGAGTAGCCCAGCGCCAGCAGCGCGTTGAGGATGTCGACGGCATTGTCGTGCACCGGCGTGCTGCCTGGCGCATGGCCGAGTTCCGCGCCGAGCTTGCCCTTGAGTTCGAGCAGCAGGCGCTCGGCGGTCTTCTTGCCGATGCCCGGCACGCGTGTCAGGCGCCCGGCCTCCTGCAGCGTGATCGCCTGCGCCAGTTCTGTGACCGACATGCCCGACAGCACGGCCAGCGCCATGCGCGCGCCGATGCCGGTGATCTTGATCAGTTCGCGGAAGGTATTGCGTTCGGTGGCGGTGCCGAAGCCGTACAGCAGGTGCGCGTCCTCGCGCACGATCTGCTGCGTCAGGAGCGTGACCGGATGGCCCACCGCGGGCAGGTTGTAGAAGGTGCTCATCGGCACGTCGATCTCGTAGCCGACGCCGTGGCAGTCGACCAGCAGATGCGGGGGATTCTTCTCGATGAGGGTGCCGGCGATGCGTCCGATCATGGTGTGTGGTGTCTGCAGCGAAGCGAAAGTGGGCGCCAGTGTAGCCGAGCCGCCGGCTAGCGTCCCGGGGTATCGACGGCCTGGCGGCCCAGCGCCGGGTCGTCGGTGAAGAAGCCGTCCACGCCTGCCGCCAGGAAAGCCTGTACCTCGCGCACCATGCCACCCGGGCTGCGGGTGCCATCGTCGCCGCCCGTGCGCAGGTTGCGCGGCAGGAAGCTGTTCTCGGGGCGGAAGGTGTAGGGATGCACCAGCAGCCCGGCGGCATGCGCGTTGCGCACCAGCGCCGAAGGCGTGCCGAGGTCGCCGTTCGCGTCGCGCGGCACCACGCTGGATTTCTCCGGCCCGATGCCGTTGGCGTAGCTGGCCACCTCGCGCAGTCCGACCGGCGTCATCATGTCGGCGTAGGTGCGGGTGTCGCCGGCCAGGCGCCAGTCGGCGGGGCGCCCCTTCGCGCTGCCCATCAATTGCACCAGCTTCACGTTGGGCATGCCGCTGCCCAGGCGCTGGCGCAGCTCGCGCAGGTTGCCGGTCTCGAACGACTGCACATAGACCGGGGCGCTGCGCGTATAGGCGTGCGCGCGCAGCGTGGCCACCAGCTTTTCTTCCAGCGGCAGGCCGATGCCGCGGAAATAGCTCGGATGCTTGGTTTCCGGATACAGGCCGATCACGCGCCCGCTACGCTGCGAGGCAGTGGCCACCAGCTCGATGATCTCGTCGAACGTCGGGATCTCGAACTGGTCGTTGTACTGCGTATTGGCGCGGCGCAGCTGGGGGATGCGCTCGCGCGCGCGCAGCGTCTTGAGTTCGGCCAGCGTGAAGTCTTCGGTGAACCAGCCGTCGAGACGCTCGCCGTCGATGACCTTGATGCGCTTGCGAGCGGCAAACTGCGGCAGCGCGGCGACATTGGTGGTGGTGCCGATCTCGTTCTCATGGCGGGCCACCAGCACGCCGTCGCGCGTCATCACCAGGTCGGGCTCGACCACGTCGGCGCCATCCTCGATGGCGCGCGCGTAGGAGGCCAGCGTGTGCTCGGGGCGCAGGGCACTGGCGCCGCGATGCCCGATCACCAGCGCCTTGGGTGCCGCCGCGGCAGGGGCCGCGGG
>NZ_JBFTND010000288.1:0-7045 GCF_056397305.1 Cupriavidus sp. 05N40 | reverse complement strand
GCGCTTTGCGCGTGCGCAGGTGCTGCTGGAAACGCATTGATGCTCCTCTCTCCTGCTTGCGGGAGAAAGGCCGGGGGTGAGGGCAGGCGCATGGCAAGCATCTCGGCGTACCACTTCGAGGATACGCCCGCCCTCACCCCTGCCCCTCTCCCATTGGGACCCATTGGGAGAGGGGTGCAAACACTCGCAGTTGCAGCTTTGTCAGCCGTCTCTACTCCGCCTCTTTGCTATCAGGCCTTGGCTACCGCCCGAGGCGCCACCATGTTCTCCGGGCGGAGGATCTCGGCCAGAAGCTCATTGCTAATGAGCTTCTCTGATTGCACGAGCTCCACGACGGTGCGACCTGTTTCCTGAGCTAGCCTTGCGATCCGCGTGGCATTCTCATATCCAATGTATGGATTGAGTGCTGTCACAATGCCAATTGACCGCTGGACCAGCGCGGAACACTGATCCGGATTCGCGGTAATGCCCTCGATGCATTCGCGGTCCAGCATACGCACCGCCCGATCGAGTAGCCGGATGGAGTCAAAGAGCTTATATGCAATGAGGGGCTCCATGGCATTGAGCTGCAACTGACCAGCCTCGGCCGCCAGGGTAAGCGCGGCATCATTGCCTGCAATTTCATACGCCACCTGGTTCATCGCCTCCGGAATGACCGGATTGACTTTGCCGGGCATGATCGAGCTGCCAGGCTGGCGCGGCGGAAGGTTGATTTCCGCAAGGCCAGCCCGGGGACCGCTCGACAGCAAACGCAAGTCATTGCTGATTTTCGAGAGCCGCAGGGCGGTCCTCTTGATCAGACCTGAAAGCAATACGAAATCGCCCATATCCGATGTCGCCGCAATGAGGTTGGATGCGGAACAAATCTGGAACCCGGAGAGCTCCGACAATTCCTCGATGGCGATCGCCTGGTAGCTCGGGTCGGCGTTGATGCCAGTGCCGATCGCCGTACCACCTAGATTAACGGCGCATAGCGCTGCCGGGATGAGCGCGCGAAGCTGCTCGAGGTCCGCGGATACGGTGTCAGCCATGGCACGGAACTCCTGTCCAAGCGTCATCGGAACCGCATCCTGGAGTTGGGTGCGGCCCATCTTCAGGATGGCGTCGAACTGCTCCGCCTTGCTCGCCAGGGTCGCAGCGAGGTGGCTGAGGCTCTCCAATAGCGGGAGATGGGCAAGCAGCAGGCCCACACGGATGGCGCTTGGATACGCATCATTAGTCGATTGCGACATATTGATGTCGTTATTGGGATGGAGGTGCCTGTAATCGCCCTTTTCTTGTCCCAGGTGTTCCAGTGCACGGTTGGCAAGCACTTCATTGACATTCATGTTAGACGAGGTTCCCGCGCCGCCCTGGATCATGTCAACAACAAACTCGTCATGTAACGCACCGTCAATGACTTCCGCGCATGCCTTTGCAATGGCGGCATGCTTGGCCGCATCCAGCAGGCCGATCCGGTAATTGGCATTGGCGGCCGCATGTTTGACAAGGGCCAGCGCTTTGACCAATTCCGCGTACTCGCCAATGCGGCGGCCGGAGAGATGAAAATTCTCCTTTGCTCGCAGCGTTTGCACGCCGTAGTACAAGGTGTTATCGAGGCTTCGGACGCCCAGGAAGTCTTTCTCCTGGCGAGTGGATTGAAGTGTGGTCATGGTGTGGCTGAAGTGCTGAGCGGTTGAAATTACGGCGCGGTCGCCAGCGCACGCAGGGCGACTTCGCAGAACCAGCGCATGCCCAACGGCAGCGCATCGTCGTTGAAGTCGTAGCAAGGGTGGTGCAGCGGACGCTCGCCGTCTGGCCCCGGTTCGGCACGGCCCTGGCCGAGCCAGAGATAGGCGCCGGGCTTTTGCTGCAGCATGAAGGCAAAGTCTTCCGAGGTGAAGGCGGCACGCGGAGCGATCTGTGCCTGCAAGCCGATGGCTCGTGCCGCGTCCAGGGCCAGCGCGGCCTCGGCCGGCGTATTCACGGTGGCCGGGTAGTAACGCACGTAGTTGACCTCAACCTGCGTGCCGCTCGCCCGCGCCACGCCATCGGCCATGGCACGCAGCGCGGTCTCGATGCGGTCCTGCGACGCGGCATCGAAGCTGCGCACCGTGCCGGTGATCTGCACTTCGGCCGGCAGCACGTTGTGGCTGTGCCCGCCCTCGATGCGCGTGACCGACAGCACGGCCGATTCGCCGGGGTCGATGCGGCGCGCCACGATGGTGTGCAATTGCGACACGAGCTGGCTGGCGGCAAGGATGGCGTCGGGGGTGTGGTGCGGTTGCGCGGCATGACCGCCGCGCCCGCGCAGCACGATGTCGAACCGGTCGGCGGCCGCCATGATGGCGCCGGGGCGCGTCTGGGCGTGACCCAGCGGCAGGTCGGGCCAGTTGTGCAGCGCATAGACGCTGTCGCAGGGAAAGCGCTCGAACAGGCCGTCTTCGATCATCCGGCGCGCGCCGCCCTGGCCTTCTTCGGCCGGCTGGAAGATGAAGTGCACCGTACCGTCGACGCCGGTGCGCGCAAGCTGCCGAGCGGCGCCGACGAGCATGCTGGTATGGCCATCGTGTCCGCAGCCGTGGTGCTTGCCAGGCGTGCGGCTGGCATGAGGCGCGCGGCCAAGCTCCACCATGGGCAGCGCGTCCATATCTGCGCGCAGGCCCACGGTCCGCTCGCCCTGGCCGCCGCGCAGCGTGCCCACCACGCCGGTGCCGCCAATGCCCTCGTGCACCGTAAGGCCCAGCAAACGCAACGACTGCGCCACGATACCTGCCGTGCGATGCTCCTCGTAGGCCAGCTCAGGATTGGCATGCAGGTCGCGGCGCAGCGCGACCAGGTCCGGCAGCAGGTCGGCCACCGGTTCGGCGATCATGCCCCAGGTCACAGGCCTACCTCCGAAGCGTCAACGAGCTGCGCCACCGTGTGAAAGTGGTAGTCCAGAGTAGGGACCTTGAAATCCCGAAGGGCCATGAGAACGCTCCTGAAAGGTTGGATGCCAAGAAGACACAGCACAGCCGGGCAGTCATGCTGCGTGGCACAAGCTTAAGAGCAGTCGCACCGACGATGGTGCCGATCGCAGCGCGCCGCACCGCAGTGAATTGCGTTTTGCCGCAGCGTACGAGCAGATTGTTGGGCCGCCTCAAATGGATCCAGCGGTCGAGTCAGTGCGCGTGCTCACCTCGGAACTGATTGACGATCTGGGCGCGACGGCTTGCCGACACCGTCGACTATGTGAGCGGCATTGCCCGCCTCAATGACTTTGGCGGAACCTGGGACACCTACGCCATCCGCGGCTTCAGCAGCACGGATATGGGATACCTGATGAACGGTTTTCCCGGATCACGCGGATACAATCCGATGCGCGACGCCTCAACGGTTGAGCGCTTCGAATTCCTGAAGGGTCCCGCTGCGGCGCTGTACGGCAGCAGCGAACCTGGCGGCACCATCAATATCGTCACGAAGAAACCGAGGTTCACCCGCGCCACGACGGCGGAACTCAGTGCCGGGACGCTTGGCTTCGCACGCGCCACGGTCGACACCACCGGCCCGATCAACGACAAGGTGGCATATCGCCTGAACGACGCATGAAAACCAGCGTAATGTTGGCGCCCATCTTCAGGATGAGGTTTCGCTTGGAGAGCGATGGAAGCTGCTGGCGGGCGTCCGGTTCGACAACTACCGAGCCGGTGCATGGCTCTGCGCCCGACATCGATGGGAAGAATCTGGCGAACCCCATCGGGATAATCTGGTCAGGCACCATGATGCTCGATTTCCTCGACACGGATGGCGATGCAGGGCGGAAGGCGCACGATGCCATACTCGTAGAGCCGGCCATGCCGCAACAACCGCTATCGAGCAGCGTCCAGTTGGCGCCCATGCGCTTGAGCAATGTCTGCTCGCCCTGCGTGCCGAACAGCGATTTCTGGTGGCAGTGCGCGTGGATCAGGACGTCGATCTCGTAGCGCGGCGGCTGGTAACCCTGGTCGGCCAGGAAGTCCGCCAGCATCCAGGTCCGCGACGCCAGCCGCCTAGCGCGGGGATCGTCCGGGAAGTGCCGCAGGAGTTCGTCCTTGAATACTGACATGCAGCCGGGTTCAAGCCCCACGATGGCGGCCTCGCTTTCGTCTGAATCGAAGTAGGGCGCGAGGGAATCCAGGATATCGGCAAGCTTGGCTTTGGCCATATCCAGCAGGCCAAAGTCATAAAGCGGACGGCCGCAGCACAGCTTGCGTTCCGGCAACACGGCGTGGAAGCCCGCGTGCTGCAAGACCTTGGTCGCGGCCATGGCGATTTCCGGATGGAAGTTCTCGCAGAATGTGTCGACCCACAGGATCACGGGCTTCTGCGCGGGGGCATCGGCCACCGCGACGTGAGCCGCAGTCCTGCCCCGGTACGCTGCAAGTTGCGCCCGGAAGGGCGTGGTGGCGAACTGGGGCAGTTCACGGCTATCGGCCACGCCTGCAATGCGCTTGGCGATGGCGCGCAGCACCGGTGTCTGGGTAAGAAAGTTGGCCAGGCGTGGCACGCGCGCGGCAAAGGGCGCCCACTCCCCGATACGGCCCATAA
The DNA here is from genome assembly GCF_056397305.1 of Cupriavidus sp. 05N40. Lineage (NCBI taxonomy): Bacteria > Pseudomonadati > Pseudomonadota > Betaproteobacteria > Burkholderiales > Burkholderiaceae > Cupriavidus > Cupriavidus sp. 05N40. The sequence goes on along the minus strand of NZ_JBFTND010000288.1, from coordinate 2,497 downwards.
ACCAGGCCTGGCGCGGGCGGCGCTTGTCTTCGTAGTAGTGCGAAAGTAACTCAGCCTTGTAGGCGGCCATGTCCACATGGGTGGGGCAATCGCTGCGGCAGCCCTTGCATGAGAGGCAGGTATCGAGCGCCTCCTTGACCGGCTCGCTGCGCCTGAGAACCGGCCGGTCGACATGACCGCAAAAATGTCCGTTTCAACTTGGAAGCTGCCGTTGGGGCTGCGCGGGGCCGAACGGCAGAAGAGGGTTGCGGATTCAACCGGTCAACGCAACAGAGATCCCAGCCCAGGCTTTCCAGTCGGCGCAATGCCGGATGCGGGCAGCCGTGCCACAGGTGCCACTTGGCGCCATGCAGCGCCTTGATCAAGGCTGCGTTGCTAGGACCGTCGTCGCAGCGTGCCGGCCTGCCCTTGATCATCTGTTCGAGGTTCTGTACCCGCATGGCGATGTGGAACCAATCGAGAGCGTACTCACCGCGATCACCAGGCTGAGCCTGTTATTTCAGCTGCTAATACACATGGGATAGGTGCATCCTGCCATCGCGTCCGCCACACGACCGGAGCGAAATTGATGCGAGTGACGAAGAACCCGAAGCTTGTTCAGCTTCCGCTTGGACATACGAGTCTCAATACGACGATGAAGTATGTCCACCCCGATATCGACGAGATGCGGGATTTGGTTTCGTATCTTTAGCGGATGGAATGTTGGCAGCTACGGGAGGTTCGGGCACCCTCTCGATTGGGAGGCGACCTGATGCGGGCGCTCTCACGATACCCTGGCGGGTAAATCTTGCCATTTTGGAGCGGGAAACGAGGCTCGGACTCGCGACCTCGATCTTGGCAAGGTTGCGCTCTACCAACTGAGCGACTCCCGCTTGTTTGGCTCCCCGACCTGGGCTCGAACCAGGGACCTACGGATTAACAGTCCGGCGCTCTACCAACTGAGCTATCGGGGAACAAACACCGCAATTGTGAATCGTGCGGAGGCCGGATTGTACACCAGTATTGGAAAATGTTGGCCAACAAATCTTTGCCCCCGACGTCGTCCCTTCCGGGGCACCGCGGGACGAACGCGTAGCGCATGCCGTTCTCAGGCGGACAACGCAGGCTCGCCCAGTAGCGCCCGCACCTCGTCCTGCGTGGGCGCGTAGGCCCCGGCCCGGGTCGCCGCGATGGCCGCGGTGGCCGCCGCCCAGCAAGCCTGGCGCTGTGGCGTGGCCTCGGGATCGAGCAGCAGCCCCGCCATCCATCCGCCCATGGCTGCGTCGCCACAGCCCACGGTATCCACCACCGCTACCGCGAAGGCCGGCTGCTCGCAGGCACCGTCGGCGTGCAGCAGCGTCATGCCCTGGGCGCCGCGGGTCAGCAGCACGCTGGCTTGCGGCGCCAGCGCGCGCAGCGCGGCCAGCGCGGCGGCTTCGTCCAGCGCGGGATAGAGTCCGCGCAGATCCTCGTCCGACACCTTGATGTGGTCGGCCAGACCCGCCAGGTGGGCGAACACGGCCTGATAGCCGGGCTCGCGCATCGGCGCGCGGAAATTGGGATCGAAGGCGATGCGCTTGCCCGCCGCCGCGGCCAGCGTCGCCTCTTCGCACAGGCGGGCGGCCAGCGGCTGGCGCGCCAGGCTCAGCGAGCCGAAGTGCACGGTGCGCGCGGCCTGTCGCCAGCCCGGCGGCAACCTGGCGGGATCGAAGTAAAGGTCGGCGCTGTCGTCGCCGACGAAGAAATACTGGGGCGGATGCTGGGCGCCCACAAAGGCCAGCAGCGGCGAGCGCGCCACGCGCTGCAGATAGCGCGCATCGAGCCCGGCTTCGGCGCTGGCCCGGGCCAGCTGGTCGCCCAGCGTATCGACGCTGACCGCGCCCGCGAAGGCGGTCGGCACACCCAGCCGCGCGCCCACGCGCGCCACGTTCCAGCACGAGCCGCCCGGCAGGCCGAGCCAGTCCTGGCCACCCTGGTGGACCATGTCGGTGAGGGCTTCGCCGAACACCACATAGGTGGGCGATGGAGTTGTCGTCATATTGCTCTCGCTGTGTCGTGTGAGGCGGTGCCTCAGCCCTGCCAGTCGGACGAAGCGGCCAGCGCGCGGCGGATCAGGCCGGCGGTGGAGGCGTCGTGCGCCCGGGCCGGGCCGCCTTCGAGTTCGCTGGCGATGGGCGCGGCCAGTTGCTTGCCCAGCTCCACGCCCCATTGGTCGAAGGAGTTGATGTTCCACAGCACGCCCTGGACGAAGGTGCGATGCTCCGACAACGCGATCAGCGCGCCGAGATGCCAGGGGTCCAGCCGTTGCAGCAGCAGCGTGTTGCTGGGACGGTTGCCCTCGAACACCAGGTGCGGCACCAGCGCCTCGTCCTGCACGCCCAGCGCCCGCACCTCGTCGGCGGTGCGCCCGCGCAGCAGCGCCTCGCCCTGGGCGAAGCAGTTGGCCAGCAGCTTGCTGTGATGGCCGGGAACGGGAAACACCGGCTCCAGCGTGGCGATGAAGTCCACCGGCATCCAG
>NZ_JBFTND010000287.1:0-7084 GCF_056397305.1 Cupriavidus sp. 05N40 | reverse complement strand
GGTGACGGTCTACCTGGCGGCGCATGGCCTCGACCTGCGCGGCGGCGGCGCGGGCCGCCTCGCCGGGCAGCCGTCCGGCCTCGTTGGCCAGGATGGCCAGCGGCGTCTTGACGGCGTGGGCAAGGTCGGCGGCCTGGCGGCGCGAGCGCGCCAGCGCATCGGCGTTGCGCGCGAGCAGGGTGTTGATCTCGGTCACCAGCGGCACCACCTCGGATGGCCACGTGCCGCCCAGGCGGCTTTCGCGACGCGCCTGCATGGCGGCCAGCGCTTGCCGCAGGCGCGCCAGCGGGGCCAGGCCGAACTTCACCTGGGCCGCCACCGCCAGCAGCAAGCCGGCACCCAGCGCGGTCAGGGACCAGCCCAGCAGGCGGTTGAAGGCCTGGCGCGCGGCCCTCAGCTCAGTGCGGTCGAGTGCCACGGAGAGCGTCACGGGCGTGTCGGCCGAAGCCAGCACGATGGGGCGTGACACCACCAGCAGCGATTGTCCGTTTGGCCCGGGGCGGATCTCGGCGTGGCTGCCCGCCACCCGGTTGCCCACCGTGGCCGGCATTTCCGCATCCCACAGCGAGCGCGAACGCAAGGTGGCGCGGCCGGACTGCGCCTGCCAGTAGGCGCCGGAGTAGGGCAATTCATAGCGTGGATCGGCCGGCGCGCGCGTCAGCGTGAGCTTGCCGTCGGCGCTCCAGTCCAGCGCGGCGGCCAGGCTGGTGAGCTGGTTGTCGAGCTGGCGCACATAGGTCTGGTTGACGTGGCGCGCGAACAGCGTGGAGAGCAGCCAGCCGGTGCCGCCGAGCGCGGCAACCAGCCAGATTGCCGCCACGGCGAGCAGCCGGATTGCCAGGGACTGGCGCATGGCTCAGTGCGCCGCGGGGGCGGGCGGCGGGCGCAGGCGGTAGCCCTGGCCGCGCACGGTTTCGATGACGTCCACGCCGAGCTTGCGCCGCAGGCGGCCGACGAAGACCTCGATGGTATTGCTGTCGCGGTCGAAATCCTGGGCGTAGATATGCTCGGTCAGCGCCGCCTTGCTGACGATGGCGCCCGGATGATGCATGAGGTAGTCCAGCACCTTGAACTCATGCGCCGTCAGCACCACCGCGGCACCGTCCACGGTGGCCACGCCCGTGCGCGCGTTCAGCCGCACCGGCCCGCAGGCCAGCTCCGGCGCGGGCATGCCATGGGCGCGGCGGATCAGGGCGCGGATGCGGGCCAGCAACTCCTCCATGCGAAAGGGTTTGGCGAGGTAGTCGTCGGCGCCTGCGTCGATGCCTTCGACCTTGTCGGTCCAGCTGTCGCGCGCCGTCAGGATCAGCACCGGCACGTTGACCTGCGCAGCGCGCCAGCGGCGCAAGACGGACAAGCCGTCCAGCCCGGGCAGGCCGAGGTCCAGCACCACTGCGTCGTAGGGCTCCTGGGCGCCGAGGTGCCAGCCGTCGAGGCCGTCGGCGGCCGTATCCACGGCATAGCCGGCGCTGACCAGGCTGGCGTGGATCTGGGCGGTGAGCGTGGCTTCGTCTTCCACCAGAAGGATGCGCATGCGGGCTCAGGTGTTGTCAGGGGGTATGCGGGGTGTCTTCAGGGTGTCTTCAGGGCTTCTTGCGGGCCTGGTCGAGGTCGCGTCCCTTGGCCTTGAGCAGGGTCGCGGTGCTGGCGTCGTACTCGAGCTTGGCGACCGAGCCACCGGGCAGCAGCAACTTCACCTCGTACTGCCAGATACCGTCGTCGCGGTCGAGCTTGACGCCGATCACGTCGCCCGCGAACTGCGCGGAGACTGTCTCAAGTATGCGCGAGAGAGGCAGGATCTGGCCGGACTGCACCGCGGCGCGCGCGCGGTCGGCGTCATTGTCGGCACGCGCGGGCGGCACCGCGCCCAGCAGCGCGAGCGCGGCGAGCAACGGCAGCAGCGCGCGCGGAGCGCGGGCGAGCATGGGCTTGCGGGCGGGAAGGCGTGCGGGAGAGCGGGGGTTCATCGGGCGCAGTGTGCGGAGTCTTGCCTGAACGGAAGCTGAATGCCGTACTCAGGCTTGGTTCAGGGAGCGGCCGTCAGAATGAACCCATTCATCGTCACCGCATTCCAGGAGCCAGGCCATGCAAGGCATTCGCGTCACCCATGATAGCCCTTCCCGCCGCCGCGACGGCAGCACGCGCGCTGCGCTCCTGCTGGCCGGTGCGGTGCTGGCAGTCCTGCTCGGGGTGGTCGCGCCGTTCTGGGCGCAGGTGGATGCGCATGCGGTGCTGCACGAGTGGAAGCATCTGGACAGCGGGCTGTCGATGATCCTGCTTGGCGCGCTGGTGCTTGGGCCGGTGCTTGCCTTCGGGCTCGACGCGTAAGCGTAGCCGGCTCCGCCTGCGTTCAGCGCCCCCGGTTGAACAGCGGCGAAGTGTGGCTGGCCGCCGCGAGTTCGGCCGCCGCCGCAAGCAGCGCGGGCCCCAGGCTCGCCATGCGCTTCTCGTCGAGCCGGATCAGCGGGCCGGCAATACTGATCACGCCGATGGCGGGATGGCCGCGCCGCTGCACCGGCGCCGCCATCGCCGTCATGCCGGGCGCGAAGACTTCGTTGATGGTCGCGTAGCCGCGTTCGCGCGCGGCGTGGATGAAGGCGAGCAGGGCCTTGACCGTGGTCGGCGCATTCGGCCCGTATTCCCGGGGCTGTCCGTAGCCCTGCCGCGACACCAGTTCCAGCGCGCGCTCGTCGCTCATCGTGAGCATCCAGGCGTGCCCCGTCGCGCTGCAGGACAGGGTCGTGTCCATGCCCATGTCCGGGTCGTAGCGCAGGCCTTTGAGCGCGCCTTGTGCCTTGGCTACCCAGGTCAGCCGGTCGCCGTCGACGATCGCCAGCCGCACCAGTTCGCCCGAGGTCTCCGCCAGCCGGTCCAGGGTCGCCTGCGCCATGTCGACGATGCCGGCCGTGGCCAGGAAACCCAGGCCGAGGCCGACCAGCTTGGTCGTCAGTACGTAATCCCCGTGTTCGCGCAACTGGCGCACGTAGCCATAGGTCTTGAGGTCGGTCAGGAGGCGGTGGCAGGCGCTGCGCGGAATATCCAGTTCGTCCGCGATGGCGGCAAGTGGCGTGCCTTCCACCTGTGTCGCGAGATATTCCAGGATTCCCAGCGTTCGTTCCATCACGCCTGACATGGCGTTCTCCTTCCGTGGTGCGCGGCAGCGGCAGGCGGCCGCCTCAATCCACAATTACTTGCATCGTCATTTCATAATACAACAAGAGATTCCACTTTGGAATGCGGTTCCACAACTGCTGCTACGATGGTTTCACTGGGCCGGCCGGCATGGCGACGGGCCAAGGACACCCTGGTGAGAGCATGCGAGGCATTCGACCCGCAGCATGACGGATTGAAGGAGACAATATGATTGACGAGACCCAGCACCATTCACACGCGGCGATGCGCACGCGGGCAGTCACGGCCGCCACGATCGGCACCGCGCTGGAATGGTTCGATTTCACGCTGTACGGGGCGCTGGCGGCGACCATCCTGCCGAAGCTGTTCTTCCCGGCGATGGATCCGACTTCGGCGCTGCTCGCGTCGCTGGCCACGTTCGGCGTGGGCCTGGCGGCCCGGCCGCTCGGCGCCATCATCTGCGGGCATCTCGGCGACAAGCTCGGGCGCCGCAATCTCATGCTGGGCACGGTATCGATCATGGGGCTGTCATCGGTGCTCATGGGCCTGCTGCCGACCTATATGCAGATCGGCGTGTGGGCACCCGTGCTGCTGGTCGCGCTGCGCATCCTGCAGGGCTTCGCGCTCGGCGGCGAGTCCACCGGGGCGCAACTGATGGCGATCGAGCACGCCAGCCCGGACCGTCGCGGCAAGTACTCCGGCCTGCTGGGCCTGTGCTCGCCGCTGAGCCAGATCCTGGCCAACGGGGTGTTGCTGCTGCTGGCGTCGACCATGTCGGCCGATGGCTTCGAATCCTATGGCTGGCGCATTCCGTTCCTGCTGAGCTTCGTGCTGGTGGTGGTGGGCGTCTATATCCGCCTCAAGGTCAGCGAAACGCCGGCGTTCGTCGAATTGCGCAAGACGCAGGTGGCCGAAGCCGGCAATCCGCTGCGCGATGCCCTGCGTTTCCACTACAAGACCGTGATCCGCTGGATGCTGTTCTTCTGCGGCCCGGCGGCGATCTTCTACCTGATCGTGGTGTTCTCGCTGAGCTACATCACCAAGACGCTCGCAGTACCGAAACAGACTGGCTTCCTGTTGTTGATGGGCGCCAACGTCTGCGCCATCTTCGGCGCGATGGCGGGCGGCATGCTCAGCGACAAGATCGGGCGCAAGAAGGCGCTGGCCATCGGCTCGATTGCCACGCTGCTGATCCTGTTCGTGTATTTCGCGATCCTCGACACGAAGAGCTTCGTCCCGATGCTGGCGATCATGGGCCTCTTCCTCGGTTTCACGCAGTTCCAGAGCGGCATCCAGCCGGTTGCATTCGCCGAAGCCTTCCCTACCAATGTGCGCTACTCGGGCTCCGCGCTGGCCTATACCGGCGCCAACCTGATCGCCGGCGGCCCGATGCCGGTGGTAGCCGTGTGGCTGCTCGCGGTGTGCAATGGCTCTCCGTGGGGCGTGGTGGCCGTCTGCGCGGTGTTCAACCTGGTCTCACTGGCCATGATCCTGACCGCGCCGGAAACGCTCGGCATCGACATGAACCGTGTCGATCCCGCGGTCGACCCCGCCGCGAATATCGTCGGCCGCGAGCCTTTCGCGCAGCCCGGCATCAGCAAGACTCACTGAATTTCTAGCGTTCCGAACACCATCATGTCCAAACTCGTCTATGTATTGAACGGCTCGAACCTCAACATGCTGGGCAAGCGCGAGCCGCACCTGTATGGCACCACGACCCTCGCCGAAGTCCGGCAGCAGGTCGAGGCGCTGGCCGACTCGCTCGGACTCGCCTGCGAGTTCCGCCAGACCAACAGCGAAGCCACGCTGGTCGACTGGCTGCAGGAGGCGTTCGAGCGCGACGCCGGCGTGATCATCAACCCGGCCGGCTTCTCGTTCGCCTCGATCCCGGTGCTCGATGCCGTGCGGCTGATCCATCGGCCGGTGATCGAGCTGCACATCACCAATATCCACAAGCGGGAAGAAACGCACCGGCATTCGCTGATCTCGCGCGCGGCGACGGYCGTGATCTGCGGGCTGGGCGTGGATGGCTACCTGGTCGCCATGCAGGCCATGGCCACGGCGCTGCGCAAGTCCGCCAGCCAGTAAATTGGGGGCCGGCTGCGCCTACCTCGACCGGATGCGCCGCCGGCCCCGCGCTTGCGTGCGATCGCGCCAGGCGTTGCGTCCTTGCTTCGGGAACTGCGCCCTGAACTTCGGCGAGGTCCCGGGAGCGGACCACTCGCCTTAGGCAGTTTCCGAACGGGTTTCCATGTGTGGACAACGTCCCGTCCCGGGTCCTAAACTGAGCCAACAATAAAAAACGTACGACCGTTCTTATTTATTTGCCTGGCGCATGACCAACCATGCGCGAGCGGCATGGCCGGTGCGATGCGTTCATCTTCCGGGTCATTCTCTCTCGCAAGGTCATTCAGACAGGAGACAGGCATGGAATCAAAAAACGCCCCGCTGGTAGCCGAGTTGTTGCGCGATGCGCCGAAGAACTGGGGCAAATGGGGCCCCGATGACGAGGTGGGTTCGCTGAACTACCTCACGCGGGCCGAGGTGTTGCGCGGCGTGGCATCGGTGCGCTCGGGCAAGACCTTCACCTTGCAGATCCAGATGGGCAATCCCGCCGGCGATCCGGTCTGGCCGGGGCGTTCGCAGGCGCGCCGCCTCAACGTGATGGACAAGGGCCACTATCTGTGCGGCAAGGGCCCGAAGTTTCCCGGCGAGGCCGAGTACGCCGACGACATGATGATCATGTACCTGCAGGGCTCCACCCAGTACGACGCGCTGGGCCACGTCTGGTACGGCGACCAGTTGTGGAACGGATTCGATGCCAGGTCCACCATCGGCGGACTGGAAAAAGCCAGCGTGCTGCCCATCGCCGAGCGCGGGGTGGTGGGGCGCGGCGTCCTGATCGACATGGCGCGCCATCGCGGCAAGGCGGTGCTGGACCCGGGCGAGACCTTTACCCACCATGACCTGCTGGCTGCCGCCGAAACCCAGGGCGTGCGCATCGAGAAGCACGACATCCTGGTGGTCCGCACCGGCTGGATCGGCTCGTTCTACAAGCGCGACCAGGCCGAGTTCTACCGCAATTTCGTCGAACCGGGCCTGACCTATAGCCCCGAACTGGTCGAATGGTTCCATCGCATGGAGATCCCCAATCTGGTCACCGACACGATCGCCAACGAGGTCACGGTGGATCCGGAATCGGGCGTGGTCCTGCCGCTGCATAATGCGCTGATGCGCAACCTCGGCGTGACGCTGACCGAGATCGCGCAGCTCGACCCGCTGGCTGACGACTGCGCGGAAGACAAGCAATGGACCTTCCTCTACACGGCGGCACCTCTCAAGGTGGTCAACGGTAGCGGCGCGCCGGTCAATCCGGTGGTGATCAAGTAAGGAAGCTTGCCGCCGACGCCGGCCGTGCGCCGGCCTGCGTTCCTCCCGCAACCGCCGTCAATGGCTGCCGGATGCCGTCCGCGCTGCATCCGGCATTGGGCATCCGGCAGCCGTGCCAATCGAGGTACCTCATGACCCCTTACGAAGCCAAGCCCTGGTTGTCGAGCTACAACCCGGGACAGCCGCACGCCATCACCCCGCAGTACACCGACGCGCTGTCGATCTTCCGCGACGCCGCGCGCCGCGCGCCCGCCAGCCCGGCGATCCATTATTTCGACGCCACGCTCAGCTATGGCGAGCTGGACGAACTCTCCGACGCGCTGGCGGTGGCGCTGTCTGCCCGCGGCTGCGCGCGCGGCGAACGGGTCGCGCTCTATCTGCAGAACGTGCCGCAGTTCGTCATCGGCCTGCTTGCCGCTTGGAAACTCGGCGCCATCGCCGTGCCGGTCAACCCCATGAACCGTGCGCGCGAACTGCGTCTGGTGCTGGCGGACTCTGGCGCCAGGGCGCTGATCTGCCACGAATCGCTCTACGCGGAGGTGGTGAAGCCACTGTTCGAGGC
>NZ_JBFTND010000286.1:0-7116 GCF_056397305.1 Cupriavidus sp. 05N40 | reverse complement strand
GCCTTGGGGGCCTCGGCGGCGGCTTGCACCAGCCGGTCGATCTCGGCGATCGTTTCGCTGGCGTGTGCCTGCGTCCGGGACGAGATATCGCTCGCGGTCCGCGCCAGCGTCTCGCAGATTTCCTGTTGCCGGCTCGCCGTATGCGTGCTGGTCTGCTCCCATTCCTTGCGCAGCGTGGCTGCCATCGCGGCGAGCGACTCGGTCCAGGCCGCCAACCGCTGCTGGTCCCGCGATGCCAGGTCCGCCTGCAGTTGCGCAGCAGCCTTGGGGGCCTCGGCGGCGGCTTGCACCAGCCGGTCGATCTCGGCGATCGTATTGCTGGCGTGCGCATGCGTCTGCGACGAAATCTCGCGCGCGGTCTGGGCCAGTGCTTCGCAGATTTCCTGCTGCCGGCTGGCGGTGTGTGCGCCCGTCAGTTCCCATTCCGTGCGCAGCGTGGCTGCCATCGAGCCCAGCGATCCGGTCCAGGCCGCCAGCCGTTCCTGGTCGCGCGATGCCAGTTCCGCCTGCAGGGCCGCCGCGGCCTGCGGGGCCTGCGCGGCGATTTGCACCAGCCGGTCGATTTCGGCGACCGTGTTGCTGGCGTGCGCCTGCGCGTGGTCCGACATGTCGCGCGCGGTTTGTGCCAGCGTCTCGCAGATCGCTTGCTGCCGGCTCGCGGTCTGCGCCCCCGCCTGCTCCCACGCCTGATTCAGCGCCGTCGTCATCGCACCGAGCGTCTCGGCCCATACCGCCAGCCGCTGTTCATCCCGCGCTGCAAGCTCCGCCTGCAGGCCGGCATGTGACTGGCCCACCGCGCGCACCAGCGATGCCGAGTGCTGCTCCAGGGTCGCCGCGGCCGCCGCCAGGGCGTGCTGGTTGTCGCCTGCCAGCTTCGCGCTGACGCGTTCGTGCCGCGCCAGTACGTCRCTCCACGCCTCCGATACGCTGCCCGCCGCGGTCTCCAGGCGGGTCGAGACGTTTTCCAGCAGGCTGGCCGAGCGCTGCTCGAAAGTCGCGGCAAAGCCGTCGAGCGAGCCGCGCAGGTCCCGGGCAAGCGCCTCGTTCGCACGCTGCTGGCCCGCCAGCGCGTCGCCCCAGATCCCCGCCACCTTGGTCGTGGTGGCCTGGAATCCCGTGGACAGGCCATCGAGCTGACGCTGCACGGCCTGCGAGACAGCGTCGTGCAACGACGCTGTTTCGCGCGCAAGACCTGCCATCGTGGCCTCCACGGCCGGCTGCAGCGCCGCACCCGCCGCGCGGGCGCTTTCCGCGACGCCTTCCCTGAGCGACTGCTCCATGGCGCCGGCCAGGCGGCTGTATACGGCCTCGGCCTTGCCCTGGAAGGCGTCCTGGCTGGCCATCTGCCGCTCGTTCATGGCGGCGCTCTGCTGCTCCATGGCCGCCATCATGGCCTGCAGCCGGTCAACCAGGGCGGGCATCGCCTGCGCCTGCTGTTGCAGCAGCTTGAAGGATGCCTCGCGCTGATGGGCCTGCGAATAGATGCGCAACGTCGTCGCGATCTTGGCGTCCAGCATCTGCGCCGCCTGGATCCGCGCGTGCCGGCACAAGGTGGAAAGCAGCCCCAGCATCGCGGAAGTGGCCACGCCGGCGATCGAGGTGCCGAACGCAAAGCCCAGGCCCTTGACCGGTGCGGCCAGCGAATCGCGGATCGCCTGCAAGTCCGTCGCGCTTTCCAGCGCCATCCCGGTGCCCCGCAGCGTCACCACCATGCCCAGGAACGTGCCCAGCATGCCCAGCAGCACCAGCAGGCCCACCAGATACGGCGTCAGCGACGGCCCCGGCAAGCCCACGCGCTCACCCTCGATGCGCAGCCGCACCGCATTGCGCAGGCTGGGGTGCAATTGCTCAAGCCAGGAGCCCAGGCTGGCCGGCGCTTCGGACAAGCCTGCCACGGCGTGCGTCAGGCCGGATGTGGCCTGCTGATAGCGCCACAACTCGAGCGCGCCCGCCAGGTAGAAAGCGCCAACCAGCATCGTGACCGCCAGCGCCAGCGCATTCGAGCCGACATAGCCCACGCCGATCCAGCACACAGCGATCAGACCCGCCAGGAAAACAGCAAACTTAACAAGATATCGGGACATGGCGCCCTAATTAGCTGGTGCGAAAAGCCGCGAGCAGGCCTTCTACCGGTTGTAGACGAACTTCCAATTCAGCGAGCAACACGCTCTGCATATCCTTGCGGAACACTTCCAGCCATGCGCCGGGCGTCACCGCCGCGGGGCGTTCGGCGGCCTCGGCGGCCTCGGCGTCCGCCAGCGCCGCCTTCTCCGCCCGGCGCAAGCGCTCGAAGTGCCCTGCGAGCAACGTGGGCACCGTAGCCAGGAGGCTGCGCTCGCGCACGACCAGCGCTCCCTCCATCACGCCATCCACCGCCGCGAGCCGGGCCATCTCTGGCGACCTGCCGGCCAGCATGCCGCGCAGGCGGGTGCGCAAGTTGCCGATATTCGTCTCCATCGTCTGTTGCAAAGAGAGATAGCGCTGACGAAAAGTAGCGTAATCGACATCCGTGTCCACGTGTGCTGCCTTCGTGGGCACCGGCGCGCGCCCGGACCGCCTGGCGGCGGTGGACGCGGTATCGCCGGCAATGGCATCCGCCAGCGCGGTCCGCACGCGCGCGCATTCGCGCTCCTCGGCGCTGCCGAATGTCCGCGCGCCGGTGGCAACCGCCGGCGGACTGCCGTTCAGCGCCCCGGACAGCGCAATGGCATCCGTCCAGCCAAGCCATTGGCTCAGCCGGTCCGACAGGGATTGCCTGGATTCGGGAACATCGACGTCCGTCAGGCGAGCAAGCAAGCGAACGAGCGTCGGGCCGCTGAAACCTGTGTGCCGAGGGGCTTGCACCATACCACCAGAGTCAAAAAAGGGAGGAGTTTACACCCCCGACGGCAGGACGCCTGCTACTGCCCGCTGTCCGGCCGCCATCCGTACCCGGTGTCGACCGACATGCCGCGCGCCCCCGGCGTCAGCGACGAACCGCTGGCGGCAGCGGCGCGCGACCTGGGCGAAATGGATCGCTTAGTTCAACCCACCTGTCCGGCGTGCTCGCCGCCAGCATGCTGACGGCGTTGATCAGCGCCGGCATGGCTTCACCGAAGCGGCTGTCCGGCAGAAGGCCGCGCAGGGCCTCAGGCGCCTGCCCCACCCTGTTCGACGCGCCGGAGCGCGGCGCCCACCTCGCCATAGAATTGCCGCAACGCGGCGGCTTCCAGATCGGGGGGCTGCAGGGCCGGCCACAGCAGCGCGACGATATCCCGCGCCGTGCGCTCGATATCCACTTCCCGCTGCCGCGCGATGGCGTCCCACAGGATATGTTCCATCGGCCCGAGGATGGCCGAGCGCAGCAGGCTGAGCGGCAGGTCGGTGCGGATCTCGCCGCTCTCCCGCGCCCTTGCCAGCAGGTCCATCAGCGGCGCGGTGTAGCGCCGCTGCAGTGGCACGAAGACTTCGCCCAGGCCGGGGCCCTTGGCACGGCCTTCGGACAGCACCAGCGCGCACAGCCCGGTGCCCTGGATCAGGAACAGGCGCAGGTGGGTGCGGACGTAGAACTCGAGCTGGACCTTGGTGCTCTGGTCGCGCGGCAGGCCTTCCTCGACCACGCCGATGATCTCGTCGTACCAGTCTTCGATCACGCGCGCGCAGAGTTCGCGCTTGCCGTGGAAGTAGGTGAAGACGGTGGCTTCGGAGATGCCCAGGCGCTGGGCGATCTCGGTGGTGGTGGCGCGCTCGTAGCCCAGCTCGGCGAAGACTTCGCGGCTGACGCGCAGGATATCGCGGATGCGCTGCTCCGCCTTGGCGCCAGCGGGGACGCGGCGCCGCACCATGATGTCGTCCATCGACTTGTTACCTCGCTTGCCGGGAGCCGGCGATTATAGTGCGGCGCAGCAAACACTGGCGCTGACTGGCCGCCCGGGCATGCTGCGGCGCAGCCTCGGTGCGTGTCATGGCATTGTAATTGATCTTTACTCAACTCAAGGTTGCTTTTTTCGGAGCCAGCGTGTACTTTTGCACTCAGCGCGCCTGACTATCCGCCTAATACATAGGCCAGGCGGGCAAAAAATATGCGCACCCCGAAACTTGAGCCTTACTCAACAAAGTTGACCAAGACTCAGAAATCCGGGGTTCAGACAAGATTGCGACAGCGCTTTGGAGACGAGTATGACGATGCAGGGTGCGGCTGACCCATCGACTTTGYCCATGGCGGGACGTTCCCATGTACGGGGCGAGACCGACATCCCTTTGTCCGAGCTGACGGTGCCGGCCTTGCTTGCCGGAACGGTGGCGCGCTTTCCCGGCCGGGAGGCGGTGGTATTCCGCGAACAGGGGGTGCGCTGGACCTGGCTGGAATTCTCCCAGGTGGTGGATGCCATGGCGGGCGGCCTGCGCCTGCTGGGACTGGAGCGCGGGGACCGCATCGGGATCTGGTCGCCCAACCGGGTGGAATGGCTGGTGACGCAGTTCGCCACCGCGCGCCTGGGACTGGTGCTGGTCAACATCAACCCGGCCTACCGTCTGTCGGAGCTGGAATACGCGCTGAACAAGGTGGGCTGCAAGGCGATCGTGGCGGCGGAATCGTTCAAGACGTCACGCTACCTAGAGATGCTGCAGACGCTGGCGCCGGAACTGGCCACCAGCGAGCCGGGCCACCTGCAGGCCGCGCGCCTGCCGGCGCTGCGCTGGGTGATCCGCATGGGCGGCGAGCGTACGCCCGGCATGCTGAACTACGATGCGCTGCTCACGCACGGCACGCATGCCATCACCGGGGAGCTGGACACCATCAGCGCTTCGCTGGACCGCAATGACCCGATCAACATCCAGTTCACCAGCGGCACGACCGGCGCGCCCAAGGGCGCCACGCTGACGCACCGGAACATCGTCAACAACGCGCGCTTCATCGCCATGGCGATGCGCTTCTCCGAACAGGACAAGCTGTGCATCCCGGTGCCGTTCTACCACTGCTTCGGCATGGTGCTGGCGGTGCTGGCGTGCGTTTCCACCGGCGCGTGCATGGTATTCCCCGGCRAGGCGTTCGAGCCGGTGGCGACCATGGCGGCCGTCAGCGAGGAGCGCTGCACCGCGCTGCATGGCGTGCCGACCATGTTTATCGCGCAGCTCGATCATCCCGATTTTGCGAAGTACGATTTCTCCTCCCTGCGCACCGGCATCATGGCGGGCTCGCCCTGCCCCATCGAGACCATGAAGCGCGTGATCGCGCGGATGCACATGGCCGAGGTGACGATTGCCTACGGCATGACCGAGACCAGCCCGGTGTCGTTCCAGAGCGCCACCACCGATCCGCTCGACAAGCGCGTGACCACGGTGGGCCGCATCCAGCCGCACCTGGAAGTCAAGATCGTGGACGGCGCCGGCGAGATCGTGCCGGTTGGCGAGAAGGGCGAGCTGTGCACGCGCGGCTATTCGGTGATGCAAGGCTACTGGGACGACGAGCCGCGCACGCGCGAGGCGATCCGCGACGGCTGGATGCATACCGGCGACCTGGCCACCATCGACGAAGAGGGCTACTGCAATATCGTCGGCCGCGTGAAGGACATGCTGATCCGCGGCGGCGAGAACATCTACCCGCGCGAGATCGAAGAATTCCTGTTCCGCCACCCGAAGGTGCAGGCCGTGCAGGTGTTCGGCGTGCCGGACGCAAAGTACGGCGAGGAAGTGTGCGCGTGGATCGTGCTCAAGCCGGGCGAGACCGCCACCGAGGATGACATCCGTGCCTTCTGCCGCGACCAGATCGCGCACTACAAGATCCCGCGCTATATCCGCTTCGTCAGCGAGATGCCCATGACGATCACCGGCAAGGTGCAGAAGTTCGTGATGCGCGACAGCATGACGAAGGAACTCGGGCTGAGCGAGAACAAGACGGCCTGAAGATCCTGCCGGTCCCTGCCCCCATCCGACGCAAGGCCGCCCTGCCCCGGGGCGGCCCATCCAACCAGACTACGAGCATTGATATGAACGAACTCCCCGGCCTGAATTTCCGCCTCGGCGAAGACATCGACATGCTGCGCGAGAGCGTGCGCAACTGGGCGCAGGCCGAACTGGCCCCGCGCGCCGCCGAGATCGACCGCACCGACCAGTTCCCGATGGACGCCTGGAAGAAGATGGGCGACCTGGGCGTGCTGGGCATCACGGTGGCCGAGGAATACGGCGGCGCCAACATGGGCTACCTGGCCCATATGGTGGCCATGGAGGAAATCAGCCGCGCCTCGGCCTCGGTCGGCCTGTCCTACGGCGCGCACTCCAACCTGTGCGTGAACCAGATCCACCGCAACGGCTCGGCCGCGCAGAAGGCGAAGTACCTGCCCAAGCTGGTCTCCGGCGACTGGATCGGCGCGCTGGCCATGAGCGAGCCCAACGCCGGCTCSGACGTGGTCAGCATGAAGCTGCGCGCCGACTTCAAGGGCGACCGCTACGTGCTCAACGGCACCAAGATGTGGATCACCAACGGCCCGGACTGCGACGTGCTGGTGGTCTACGCCAAGACCGAGCCGGACCTGGGCGCGCGCGGCATGACCGCCTTTATCGTCGAGAAGGGCATGAAGGGCTTCTCGGTGGCGCAGAAGCTGGACAAGCTCGGCATGCGCGGCTCGCACACGGGCGAGCTGGTGTTCGAGGACGTGGAAGTGCCGGTGGAGAACATCCTCGGCGCCGAGAACGGCGGCGCCCGCGTGCTGATGAGCGGSCTGGACTAYGAGCGCGCGGTGCTGTCCGGCGGCCCGGTGGGCATCATGCAGGCGTGCATGGACGTGGTCACGCCCTACATCCACGACCGCAAGCAGTTCGGCCAGAGCATCGGCGAATTCCAGCTGATCCAGGGCAAGGTGGCCGACATGTACACCACGCTGCAGGCGGCGCGCAGCTACCTGTACACGGTGGGCAAGAACCTGGACGCRGTGGGCACGGAGCACGTGCGCCAGGTGCGCAAGGACTGCGCCGCGGTGATCCTGTACACGGCCGAGAAAGCCACCTGGATGGCCGGCGAATCGGTGCAGATCCTGGGCGGCAACGGTTATATCAACGAATACCCGGTGGGCCGCCTGTGGCGCGACGCCAAGTTATATCAACGAATACCCGGTGGGCCGCCTGTGGCGCGACGCCAAG
>NZ_JBFTND010000285.1:0-7250 GCF_056397305.1 Cupriavidus sp. 05N40 | reverse complement strand
AGTGGGTGGACTTCAAGCTGATCGAGTCCAAGCCAACGGGCGAAGGCTACGGCAACATCTTCACCACCGCGGCCCAAATGGCTGCGTTCCAGGGCGGCGAGCTGGCGCTCACCGATGCGCAACTCGACGGCCCCATGCGCGAGGTCTTCGCCAGCCTCGATACCATCCCCGATCACCGACTGACCCTGGGGGAACTGCGGGCTGCCCAGCGCAGCCGCGGCAAGCTCGGCGAACTGTCGCGATTGATCATTCGCTATCCAAGCGAATGGAAGGCCGACCCGGCGAGCTGGGATGCCTGGGACAAGAACGTGCCGCCCACGGCCCGGGCCGCCTGGCAAAGCGAGAAGGCGCGGATTGCCAAGCTGGTGTGGTGGGATGCCGTCGCGGGGAAGGTGGAAGGTTTTCCTGTTGATTCGTTTGTGTTTCATGTTCATCCCGTGGCTTTGGTTGGGAACTTCATGCGATTTGCTGCAACCCGGCTCTCGGAGAAGGGGATTTGGTTCATCTACAGGCAGGAAGTGCGCGCAGGTAAATCCAATAGGCTTCATTGGCCGGGCCGAGCAAGTGGCGTAACGCTAGGTCCAGGCTATGACATGAAAGAAAGGAGTGCCGCTAGTATACGAGCCGACATGATGGCGATTGGCTTATCGGAATCTATCGCGACCAGCCTTTCTAAGGGATCAGGTCTGACGGAGACTCAGGCCCAAAAATTCGCGCAAGACAATTCGGATCTGCTTTCACTCAATCAGCAGCAGGAATTTGCATTACTCCACCACATCGTACCGCACTACGAAGAGAAGGTCCGTAATTCCATAGAAATCGATCTCGCTCAACATGAGTTTGATGCACTGACATGTTTTGCTTACAACGCTGCCGGGAGATGGGATAGCGTTACGAGGCTCGTAAATGAAGGGGACGTGCCCGCGGTCACGGCCAAAATAAGAGAGGGGGTGAAATCGAATGGAAAAACGATGCTTGGCCTAGTTCTGAGAAGAGAGGACGAGGTGAACCTATTTGTTCATGCTCGATACGAATTTCAGGGCAGTAAGATTGATTTCAAATAGTCATATTTCTTGCCTAAGAATATTTGATGCGAACCAAGCCATCGTGAACAAAACTGTCATTAATTCTCAATTTCGACTCGAAAGAATGAGCGCTCTAGAGTTCCTGCGTAGGGCCATAATAATTCCCCTAGTACTATTATTATTTCTGACTGGATTATTCACTCCACCCGCGAAGTCTGCATCAATCCCTGACGAGTTGATCGGAAAGTGGGAGGTGGTCGAGGTTCATGTAAATACAAATTACGGCGGCGCTATTAATTATGGATGGGACGCGCCGATGCTAATGTGGCGCATCTTTGATTTTCGCGTGAATTGGATCGCAGGGAATGCACCAGAAATCTATCGTATATGTGAAAACCCAAAGGCAAGAATCATTCCAATCACTGTGGATAACCTTCTGAAAGCTAGCCTCGGCGGCTACAGTGCGGACTCCGACGCATCGCCAGTCCTTGACTATCAACTCGGATTGCCAGCGGGGAAGGTTGTAGATGTGACCGGCATTACCTGCACTCGAGAACCATGGGAAGCGGGAGTGGGATTTGAAGACCCCGCTTTCCCTTCTGTCCCGCGCGGCGCTTGGATTTTTTTTATTGATGGCAAGAAGATCGCTTTGCGTTGGTACGATCAGACTATCCTAATTTTGACCAAGATCGTCCCGGGGACCGCGCCCTCCCCATCATTCTCTTGCTTTCATGCCAGACCTTCCGCAGAAAAAGCTATATGTCGTTCCCACGAACTGGCTGGTTTGGATAAAAGCATTGCCCGTGCATACAGCCTGTATTTAGCGGAAGGGAAACAAATTCCGTTCGACACAACTGAAAATGTGCGGCGGCATCGTTCCTGGCTGCACGAGCGCAATGCTTGTGGGGGCAATGGCGCTTGYCTGGCAAAGACGATGAAAAATCAACTGGGGTGGCTTTCCTCGCTTCTCAATTGAAAACAGCTTGAATATATGTCTTGTCAGAAATGATGCGAAAGCCTAAGCCAGCGGTGGCTGGCATGGGGAATGATGCTGACGAACTAATTTTCTATATCGAAGACACGTCAAGTATAAAACCATATGATGGTGGACGGCAGTGTGTTGCTTATCTAAGAAAGAATAGATAAAACTATTTTCCCGCTACTTGCAAATGTAATGCCATGAATTTTTCATTAAAAGATCAGATTAAATATACTTTTTATTTAATTGTATTTGTATTTTTGCCTGGCGTGCAGGCTAGCGATCTCGACTGCGTTTCACCGAGGTACAGTGCCGATATTTACAAGTGTTCAGCTATAAGTTACGCCAAAGCGAAATCGAATCTCGATTCTGCGTATAAGTCACTTAATAAAAGATTGAATAGGCAGTATGAAAGAGAGCCCAATCTCTTAATGGAAATAAAAAATAAAGTAATTTCCTCCCAAGAAACTTGGAGAAAAATGAAATATTTTGACTGCGAAATGGAAGTTATGCAGATAGAGAATAAGTCGGAGGCGTTTGAGACTACGCGTAATAACTGCCTCGCGCGGCTGTCTGAGGTTAGAGCAATGTATCTGAAGACTATCTCTCCAGACTGGCCACCAGAGCAAGGTAACGCTGCAAGCAGCAAGTAGATTATCGAATACAAGTACCTGCCGGTACGTTCAATTATTCGTTACTCGAGCGAACGGAAGGCTGATGGTAAGAAATGATGTGGAGCCCGGTCACGTATTGTTTGGCGATGACAAACATCCAAACGTCGATTCTCGCGGTCGAGGTATCTTACAAGAAATACAGCGGGATCGATGTCACAAGCGTACCGTCCAAGGTAGAGGATGATGCGCATTTTGCAACGGATTCATCAGGCTGGTACTGGTGGACAAGAGACATAAATGCGTTAGCAGATGTCAACAATCCTGCCCGCGTAACTAAGAAAATCAACCCCGTCATGAAAGACATAGATCGAAGGCGAGTCGCGGCTCGTAGGGCTTTTATGGCAATAAATCAGGGGGTCGAACCATGCAACAAAAACTGGAATGCAAAACTAAATATTTCTCACGGTTGGTGACGAAATCACTGGTGATAATTAAATTTTTTTGTATTTCGTCTTTTTCGTTCTCACAGACCGGCTTTGCTTCTCAGAAAATCGAAGACGTCCATGCGGATAGCATAAAGAATGGGTGTTCTGTGATATTCCAAGAAGCGGCACCTTCTATGTCTGAGTCCTTATCGGAAGCGGTTTCAGGAAATGTTGATGTCGGGTGGTCGTGTGAGGACGGTACTGCCGTAATTATTGACACCTATGAAAAGGAGGGAGGGGCCCCGGAAATATTATCATCTTTCATTAGAGGTGATAAATGCATTGCGGTGTTGGTGAGGTGGAGTATTTATTCTCGTGCCTCGTCTTTTAATGGGAATATGTATAGGATATTAATTTATCGTTATGGTGAAAATATCTCGGGAGACCCTTTTTTCGTTCGAAGGGAGTTTCTTGGTAAAAATAAGGTGGGCTGGGATGGAGTCAAAAATGGAAGGCGTGTGAGATTCTCTCTTAATACAGAAAAGAAAATAAACAGGGAGTTGGACAGCAGGGGGAAATTGATCGGCTGCGATTGATTTAATAAGTACCTGATGTGACTATCGGTGTGATTTTATGAAAAAACGATTTGAATATCATATTGAGTTCATCCAGCGGGTGGCGAGGTGGGGTATTTTTGTTGTTTATCTCGTGGGGTTTGGAGGCATAAGACCTGCACATTCATTCGAGGCAGAGATTGGCGAAATTTCTATCGGGAATCGGGAGAAATGGTGTCTGGTATCCTTCAAGCATAAAAATTCCGAATCCAATAAAGACGGGTTGGAAATTTCCGCTACGCCAATCGAAATGACCCTGGAGTGTGCCAATCAGCCATCCATCCCGATCGATACCTATGAAATCAACGGCGGCGCACCCCATATCGCCGAAGCATTTGTTAGGAGGGGGAAATTCCTTGTTGTCCTGGTTAGATGGCACGTGAACTCAAAATCGGCGGATTTTGGGGGTGATTTTTATCTGGTCAATATATACCAAATAGATCTAGGGAATTCTGTGCATCCTCTAGTGAGACGCGACGACATATTGGGTAAGTTGGCAAAGGGATTGGACGGAGAATTAAGCGGAAATCCCGTTAATTTTCCGCTAAAAGATAAGAAGTCAATCTCGAAGAGGCTTGAGCGTCTGGGGCTTTAAGGAGCCGTAGAAAGAAGGCGATTATCCAGCGCTCCGCCGTTTGTAGTGCCAGACAAGAGGGTTCCTAATTCGCGAGGAGTCAGCGATGAAGATTGCCGGTTCTACAGGCTGTAAGGCCCTTTCGTTCTTCATCTGTTTGGTTCTTGCCGCGGCGGTCAACGGCCAGCCACTTACGGAAATAACGAATTTTCAGCGGAGTGACACTCAGATAAAAATCAATTGTGCGAATAGAAGAGGTCATCTCAATTGCGGAATATACAGTGCTGACAAGCAAGGGGATGCAAAATTATTTGATTATTCTGCGGCGCCGGCCAGTATTTCGCTTGTGGAAGGGATATTTGTGATGTTGTTCCCGTGTGGGACGCAGTGTTCTGCCACTTACTTTTATAGAAAAAATAAGGGGTTGGCCGGCCCTTTTCCACTGGTGGAAGTCTATGACTTGGAATTCGGAGTGGCATTGGGAATATCGAAAAATCCGCTCCCAATATATCAAATCTATCCAAGTAGAAAGAATTCGGTAATCGGGTCGATTCGACTGAACTTACCGCGAGAATTGGTTAATGTTCCGGGCGCAATTAGCGATGTGAGACTGGATAACCATAAATTTATTATAAGTTATGTCGATCGCCACGGAGATGCGGTCACGTTCGTTTATCCAGTACGGAGAACTGATAAGGCGGACTAACTGAATTACACGAGGCGGAAAATCGATTGTTTCTGCGCCAGGTCATCTCAGATAGAAAATGTAAGTCCCTCCAATGGTGTGTGACTGTGAAACTACCTCATCGCCTACTGCTCGTCGGCCCACTGGCCTTACTCTCCATTTTGGCGGCTGCTGCGGATCCTGGTGTCTACCGGCCGGTTTTCAAGGACTACAAAGACTGGACACTGACCTGCGACAACGGTAAGCGCTGCTACGCCGACCACTATGGGGACGGCGCGACTGTACCGACCTTGCTCGTCATTCCCAGTGAGGATCATCCAGATCCTGGCGGCTGAATGACCGTTGGGGAGAGCGATCGGGAGAGCCATCTTATTCGGTATCCGAAGTCCCCGACCGAAGGCGATAGCAACTGGCCGGAGGACTGAACTGGCGCATGCAGACCGGCCCGCCCGGCAGAGCAAAAAGACACGCATTGCCGAGCGAGCGCAGGCGCAAGCGCCGATTGCTCAACCTACCCCACCATCACCTCCCCATACCGCTGCACATGAAAATCGCTATCCCCCAGCAGCGGGTCGATCATCGTCAGCCGCTTGAAGTAATCCCCAACCTCAAGTTCATCCGTCATCCCCATCCCGCCATGTAGTTGCACCGCCTGCTGGCCGACGAAGCGGCCGGCCTTGGCGACCACCACCTTGGCGCCGCTGAGCATGCGGCGGCGCTGCGCGGGATCGGTTTCGTCGAGCGCTTGCGCGGCGACATAGGCCATCGACAACGCCAGTTCCTTCTGCACCAGCATGTCGGCCATGCGGTGCTGCAGGGCCTGGAACGCGGCGAGCGGCTTGCCGAACTGCTGGCGCGTGCGCAGGTATTCGCCGGTGATCTCGATCAGCCTTTCCATCGCGCCGGCGGCTTCGGCGCATAGCGCGGCGATGCCGTGGTCGATGCCGTGCGTGAGCGCGGCCAGGCCGTTGCCTTCGCTGCCTACCAGCGCATCGGCGCCGACCGTGGCGTTCTGCAGCGTGAGGTCGGCGGCGCGCAGGCCGTCCATGGTGGGGTAGCCGCGCACGGTCAGGCCGGGCGCGTCCTTCGGCACCAGGAAGAGCGACAGTTCGTTGCTGCCGGCGATGCGCGCGCTGACCAGGAAGGCATCGGCGGCTTCGCCGTGCCAGGCGAGTGTCTTGGTGCCGTTGAGCTGGTAGCCGTCGCCCTTGCGCTCGGCGGCCGCGCGCGCGCTTTCGGGGCGGTAGCGGGTGGTGGGCTCCAGGTAGGCGAGGGTGACGATGCGCTCGCCGCTGGCGATGGCGGGTAGCCATTCTTCCTTCTGCGCCGCGCTGCCGTAGGCTGCCAGCACGGCGGTGGAGATGACCGCGGCGGGCGTGACCGGCTCGAGCACCAGGCCGCGGCCGAGTTCGCGCTGCACCACCAGCTGGCTGGCTGCGCTTTCGCCGAAGCCGCCGTACTCGGCTGGCACGGTCAGGCCGAGCACGCCCATCTCGGCCAGTTGGGCCCAGGTGGCACGGTCGAGGCTGGCGCCGTCGCGCGCGCTGGCGCGGCGCTTGGCGAAGGTGTATTCGGTATCGATGAAGCGGCGCAGGCTGTCCGCCAGCATCTGCTGCTCTTCGCTGTAATTGAAGTCCATGGCTGTGCTTGTTCCTTCTGTCCCGGCGTTCAGAAACCCAGGATCATCTTGGAGATGATGTTCTTCTGTACTTCGGTGGCGCCGCCGTAGATGGAGGTCTTGCGCATGTCGAAGTACGTGGAGGCGGCGGGCGCGGCCCAGTCCGGTGCGTGCTGCGGCATGTCCGCAGGCGTCTCGCCCGCTTCGAGCCAGCGAGGCGAGTACGGCCACGCGCTGGGGCCGGCCACTTCCATCTGCAGCATGGCCAGGTCCTGCTGGATTTCGGAGCCGCGGATCTTGACGATGGAGGCCTCGGGGCCGGGCTGGCCGGCGGACTGCGTGGCCACGCGCAGCAGCAGCATTTCCAGCGCCATGATGTCCATCTCGATGCGGGCGATCTTGTCGCGCATGCGCACGTCGTCGATCAGCGGCCGGCCGGCGCCGTCGGTGGACTGCGCCGCGTAGTGCTTGAGYTGGCGCAGTTCGCGGTTGCAGTGGCCGATGCCGGCGATGCCGGTGCGCTCGTGGCCGAGCAGGTACTTGGCGTAGGTCCAGCCGCGGTTCTCTTCGCCGAGCAGGTTGGCGGCCGGCACTTCCACGTCCTCGAACCACACTTCGTTGACGTCGTGGCCGCCGTCGAGCGTGACGATGGGGCGAACCGTCACGCCCGGCGTCTTCATGTCGATCAGCAGCATGGAGATGCCTTCCTGCGGCGG
>NZ_JBFTND010000284.1:0-7263 GCF_056397305.1 Cupriavidus sp. 05N40 | reverse complement strand
ATCCAGTTCCCCGATGCAGCGTGGCACGTCCTCGCGCGCGCGATACAGCAGGTAGAGCACGCCAAGCGCGTCGAAGAACTCGCTGCCGGCAAAGGTGCGGCGCCGCCAGTAGCCCTGGCGGATCACCGGCAGGTTGGCTGCGATGGTGGCGCCCAGCAGCGTGACGAGCCAGCTCAGGTAGATCCACAGCAAGAAGGTGGGGAGTGCCGCAAAAGTGCCATAGACCGCCGTGTAGGTCGGGATATGCATGACGAAATAGCCAAAGCCACGCTTGGCGCATTCGAAGGCCAGGGCGGCGACCAGGCCGGCGGTGATGGCGTCGCGCCATTCCACGCTGGCATTGGGCACGGCAATGTACAGGAGGGCGAAGGCGAGCGCGGACAGCACCACCGGCGTCAGGCTCACCATCAGGCCGAGCCCCAGCGGCATGGTGCCCACGTAGCCGGCCGAGACAGAAATCAGGTAGGAACTGATCGACAGGCTCGCGCCGATCAGCACCGGCCCCAGCGTCAGCACCGCCCAGAACACCAGCACCCGCTGCGCCAGCGGGCGCCGCTGCTTGACGCGCCAGATCGCGTTGAGCGCGTCTTCGACCGTCAGCATGGTCAGCACCGAGGTCACCATCAGGCCGCCCAGGCCGACCGCGGTCAGGCCCTTGGCGTTCTTGGCAAACTGGCCCAGATAGCTGGTGATGGAATTGCTGACGTTGCCGGGAATCAGGTTCTGGAACAGGAAGGTCTCGATGGCGCTGCGGAACTCGCGGAACACCGGGAACGCCGCCAGCAGCGCAAATGCCACCGTCAGCACCGGCACCACCGCCAGCACGGTGGTGAAGGTGAGGCTGGCCGATACCTGCGGCAGCCGGTCCTCGCCCGCGCGACGCAGCGCGTAGCGGGTGAGCGCGCGCAGTTTCTGCAGATTCCATTCCCTGCGCAGGCGAACGATGCGGGCGGCGAACATGCGGGGACTAACTCCTTACCTGATTCAGTGAAAGCGCGCCGGCACACTGCGGCGGCAGCCCTGGCGGCACMCCTGGACGGGCCACGCCGGGGCCACAACTATAATACGCGCATTGCCCTGCGCGCCGCGCCGGGCACCAACCCGGCACCAGAGCYGCCGCCGCCCGGCGCGGCACGCCGCAGCCTCGTCAATGACCGAAATCCTCGTCCTCTACTACAGCCGCCACGGCAGCACCCGCAAGCTGGCCGAACTGATCGCCAACGGCATCGACAGCGTACCCGGGGCCCATGCCCGGCTGCGCACGGTACCGCCGGTTTCCACCGTCAGCGAGGCTACCGCCCCCGACATTCCCGGCGAAGGCCCGCCCTATGCCGAACTGCGCGACCTGGAAGAGTGCCAGGGCCTGGCGCTGGGCAGCCCCACCCGCTTCGGCAACATGGCCGCGCCGATGAAGTACTTCCTCGACGGCACCGTGGCGCAATGGCTGTCGGGCGCGCTCAGCGGCAAGCCCGCCTGCGTGTTCACCGCCACCGGCAGCCTGCACGGCGGCCAGGAAACCACCCTGCTGTCGATGATGCTCCCCCTGCTGCATCACGGCATGCTGCTGATGGGCCTGCCCTATTCGGAGAGCGCGCTGATGACCACCACCAGCGGCGGCACGCCTTATGGCCCGAGCCACCATGCACGCGTGGACAACAGCGCACCGGTCTCCGAGGACGAAGCCGTGCTGGCGCGYGCCATGGGCCGCCGCCTGGCCGAGACTGCCGTGCGGCTGGCCGCCGGGAGCCGCGCATGAGCGCCGCCGAGACGGCCGGCGCCGGGGGCGCCGACGGCGCGCTGCACAGCGCCGCGCTGTTCCGCCTGAGCGCCGGCAGCCTGATCGCGCTGATCCTGTTGTGCATCGGCTGGGAATGGTTTCTTGCCCCGCTGCGCCCAGGCGGCTCGTGGCTGATCCTGAAATTCCTGCCGCTGCTGCTGCCGCTGCGTGGCGTACTCGCCCGCAACCGCTACACCATGCAGTGGTCGTCGATGCTGATCCTGCTGTTCTTTACCGAAGGCATCGTGCGCGCCACCAGCGACCGCTCGCCCTCCTCCACGCTCGCGTGGATCGAGGTGGCGCTGTCGCTGCTGTTCTTCTTCGCCACCATCCTTTACCTGCGCCCGTACAAGCGCCGCGCCAAGGCGCTGCAGCCGGGCAAGCCGCGCAAACAGGCTCGCAAGTAGCCGCACCGGACCCACCGCCATGAACGCCACGCAGCTCGAATCCTTCCTTGCGCTCTGCCGCGCCGCGCTGGGCAGCCAGCATGTGCTGACCGAAGACGCCGACAAGGCTCCCTACCTGACCGACTGGCGCAAGCGCTATACCGGCGAAGCAGTCGCGGTGCTGCGCCCCGGCAACACCGAAGAGGTGGCCGCCGCCGTGCACGCCTGCCACGCGCACAAGCTCGCCATGGTGCCGCAGGGCGGCAATACCGGGTTGTGCGGCGGCGCCACGCCGGCGGCGGGCACGGAATCGGTGGTGATCTCGCTGCAGCGGCTGAACCGCGTGCGCCAGCTCGACCCGCTCAACAACACGGTCACCGTGGAAGCCGGCGTGATCCTGCAGCAGCTGCAGGATGCCGCGCGCGAGCACGGCCGCCTGTTCCCGCTCAGCCTGGCGGCCGAAGGCAGCTGCACCATCGGCGGCAACCTCGGCACCAACGCGGGCGGCACCGGGGTGCTGCGCTATGGCAATACGCGCGAGCTATGCCTGGGGCTGGAAGTGGTGACGCCCGCCGGCGAGATCTGGGACGGCCTGCGCGGCCTGCGCAAGGACAATACCGGCTATGACCTGCGCGACCTCTTCATCGGCGCCGAAGGCACGCTAGGCATCATCACCGCCGCCGTGATGAAGCTCTATCCGCTGCCGCGTGCGCGCGTGACCGCGCTGGCCGCGGTGGCCAGCCCGCGCGCCGCGCTGGCCCTGCTGGCCATCGCCCAGCAGCGCGGCGGCGCCTTGCTGACCGGCTTCGAGCTGATGTCGCAGACATGCCTGTCGCTCGTCACCACGCACTTCCCGCAACTGCGCTACCCGTTCGACCGGCCGCACCCGCAGGTCGTATTGCTGGAGCTGTCCGACAGCGAAAGCGAGGACCACGCGCGCGCCATCTTCGAGGCGATGATGGAGACCGCTTTCGAAGCCGGCGTGGCCGCGGATGCGGTGGTCGCCGAATCCGTGCAGCAGTCGCGCGACTTCTGGAACCTGCGCGAGCACATTCCGCTGGCGCAGGTGGAGGAAGGCAAGAACATCAAGCACGATATCGCCGTGCCGATCTCGCGCGTCGCCGATTTCATCGACACCACCGACGCGCTCATCCAGCAGGCCTTTCCGGGCGCGCGCATGGTCACCTTCGGCCATCTCGGCGACGGCAACCTGCACTACAACGTGTCGCCACCGGTGGGCGAAAACCACGACGCCTTCCTCGACAACAGCAAGGCCATCAACGCGATCGTGCACGACAGCGTGCACGCCCACCGCGGTTCGATCTCCGCCGAGCATGGCCTGGGCCAGCTCAAGCGCGAGGAAAACCGCCGCTACAAGAGCGAGGTGGAACTGGCCATGATGCGGGCCATCAAGCAAGCGCTGGACCCGCAAGGCCTGATGAATCCCGGCAAGGTCATCTAAGCCGCACCGCGGACAGGGCGCGCTTCAGGCGTCGCCCTGCTCCGCGATATGCTGGTCCTTCAGTTTCACGTAGTTGGCCGCCGTGTAGCTGAAGAAGGCGCGCTCCTTCCCGGTGAGCTGCCGCGCCTGCCGCGCCGGGCTGCCGACGTAGAGATGGCCGCCTTTGAGCACCTTGCCCGGCGGCACCAGGGTGCCGGCGCCGAGAATCACCTCGTCCTCGATCACCGCGCCGTCCATCACGATGGCGCCCATGCCGATCAGGATGCGGCTGCCGACCGTGCAGCCATGCAGCAGCGCCTTGTGGCCGATGGTGACATCGTCGCCGATCGTGAGCGGGAAACCATCCGGATTGAACGGCCCCGCATGCGTGATATGCAGTACGCTGCCATCCTGCACGCTGGTGCGCGCGCCGATGCGGATGCGGTGCATGTCGCCGCGGATGGTCACCAGCGGCCAGACGGAACTGTCGGCGCCGATCTCGATGTCGCCGATCAGCACGGCACTGGCATCGACGAACACGCGGTCGCCGAGTTGGGGGGCTTTGCCCTGGAAGCTGCGGATGGTCACGATGAAATCCTGGAATACGGGAATACGGGAATGCCGGAAAACTGAACTGCCTTCTCTGCTGTACCGCCGATAATTGGATGAGCGCGGCGGCCCAGGCACCGGAACACGGCCCGGCGCCGGGGCGAGACTCTCATGAATTGCATTCCGGCTGCAAGTCCCCAGGCCTGCGCCACAGCCAGCCACTGGCGCAATTGCGCCTGGAACTGCGCCAGCGCCTGTTGGACGGGGCAATGTGCGCCAGCGTGACCTCGCCTTGCTCGCGGGCCGCCCGTACTGCCCGGCAGTGCGTCACCAGCTCCGTCGCGCCAATGTCCACCGTGCCGGCCAGGCCATGCGCCAGCCCGCTTGCGAACCGAAGGAATCGACGGCTTCTCGATTGCCGCCGTCGCAGCAGGATCGGGCTTGCCGGTAGCCAATATCTACCGCCGCTTTCGCGCCAAGGAAGACATCCTGGCGGCCATCAAGCAGGAAGTAACCGACCGGATCGAGCGGGCCGTCATCGAAAGACTGCAAAACGAACAGTTCACCGATATCCGAGGCCTGGTGCTCGCGCTTGTCGATGCATTGGTGAAAGGGTTTTGCCGTGATGAACCGTTGCATAAGGTCTTGTCCGATCCTCGCGTGAAATCCGCGGCATTGAGCCAGATAGGCACTCTCGGTCGACGGCATATCTACCTTCAATATCGCGCCTCCCTTGGCTCAATTCTTCCGCCGCTGACGGCAGCCCGTGCCAACTTGATCGCGGCCTTTTCATTTCAGATCATTGCTTCAGCGCTTGTTGGAAAGGTCAGCGAGAATGACGGGGCGTTCGTTTCCATGTCCTGGAAGACTGTCGGTACCGAAGCCGCGACGGCTGCGATCGCCTAGATGAACCTCTTTTTTTCGTGGGTTATCGCATGCGCTCATGCGACGCCTACCGCATCACCGACAAGGGCGTGCGGGCCATTTCTGGCTGGATTTTTTATTCGTAAAATCAGCACGTTAGAAGACAACCGGGTCAACCTTGGCTCAATTCCCCCAAAAAATATGAGTCATCAAGCCAATCCTGGCTCAATCCTCCCCGAAAACCGCGGATGGCGGAGCCTGCGGGAACCCTGGGCCGCTCGGCCAATTCCGAAATTACTACATAACTCGTTGTTTCTTAAAGTGTCTTTAAGCCACTAAGGAGATTGGCATGGCGTTTGCGATAGACCCTCTGTCATCAGCGATGGCATCCCGGCCCATCAGGCCATTTTCACGACAACGGAGTCTGTCATGCCTACACCCGCCTATATCAGCATCCAGGGCAAGACCCAGGGCAACATCACCCAGGGCGCCTTCACCGCCGACTCGGTCGGCAACGTCTACGTCGAAGGCCACGAGGACCAGATCCTGGTCCAGGAAATCGAACACCGCATCGCCACCCCGACCGATCCGCAGAGCGGCCAGCCCTCGGGCCAGCGCGTGCACAAGCCCTTCACCTTCACCAGCCCGCTGAACAAGTCCACGCCGCTGCTGTACCAGGCCCTGGCCACCGGCGAGATGCTGCCGACCGTGGAAATCAAGTGGTACCGCACCTCCACCGAAGGCAAGCAGGAGCACTTCTTCACCACCAAGCTCGAAGACGCCACCATCGTCGACATCAACCAGGTGCTGCCGCATGCGCAGGACCCGAGCAAGGCGGAGTACACCCAGTTGGTCAAGGTCGCCATGGCCTACCGCAAGATCACCTGGACGCATGCCATCGCAGGCACCGAAGCCTCCGACGACTGGCGCAAGCCGCAGGAAGCCTGACAGCCCGGGCGAACCCATGCAGCCGGCGGCACGCGCCGGCCGCGTTTTCCTCTGGCCAGTAAACGATCGGTGCTCGCGCCCCGATCGGCAAGGAGCACACCATGGCACGCCAGTCCGACCTGCGCTTCAGCTTCGCCGTCGTCGGCGGGGTGGACTTCGAGGTCATCGAGTTCGATCTCGACGAAGCCCTCTCCGAGACCTTCCGCCTCGACGTGCAGTTGGCCCAYGCCGACCCCGACCTCGACTTCGCYACCATCCTCGACCRGCCCGCCCTGCTCACCCTCTGGCGTGGCGACGAACCGGTGCGCCATGTCCATGGGCTGGTCAGCMGCTTCGAGCAAGGCGACACCGGCTTTCGCCGCACGCGCTACCGCGCCGTGGTCGAGCCCGCCCTCGCCCGCCTGCGCCTGTCCTCCGACTGGCGCATCTTCCAGACCCTGTCCGTGCCCGAGATCCTCCAGCACGTGCTCAAGGACCACGGCCTGACCACCCACTACGAGCAGATCGTCACCACCGAGCACCTGCCCCGCGAATACTGCGTGCAGGCCGGCGACACCGACCTGCATTTCCTCGAACGCATTGCCCGCGAGGAAGCCTTCTACTTTGCCTTCCGCCATGACGCCGACGGCCACCGCATGATCCACAGCGACCGCCTGTTCGTGCAGGGCCGCATCGCCGGCGGACCCGTGCGCTACAACCCCACCCCCGGCGGCGACCAGCCCGAGCCCGCCCTGCACCGCTTCACCTACACCGAGAACGTGCGTACGGCACGCCAGACCCAGCGCGATTACACGTTCACCCATCCACAGTACGACCAGGAGCATTCTCGCCTCGGCTCCGACCTAGATCACCAGGCGTCCGCCTACGCGCGTTACGACTATCCCGGTCGCTACAAGCGCGACGAAGCCGGCAAGCCCTTCACCGAAGCGCGCCTGCGCGGCCACCGCCGCGACGCCCGCCTTGCCCGCGTGGAGGGCGACGACCCGCGCCTCGTGCCAGGCCTGTCCTTCGAGCTCACCGGCCACCCCCGCGACGACATGAACCACGGCTGGCGCCCCATACGCATGCGCCACCACGGCGTGCAGCACACCAGCCAGGCCGAAGAGAGCGCCGGCAGCGAACAAGGTACTCGCTACAACTACACCGCCGAACTGGTCCCCGACCGGACCGAATGGCGCGCCGAACCGTTGCCCAGGCCGTGCATCGAGGGGCCGCAATCGGCCACCGTGGTCGGCCCGGCCGGCGAAGAGATCTACTGCGACGAATGGGGCCGGGTCAAGGTGCAGTTCCCGTGGGAC
>NZ_JBFTND010000283.1:0-7330 GCF_056397305.1 Cupriavidus sp. 05N40 | reverse complement strand
GTGGAGATCGGCCTGCGGCTGCCCGGCGTGGAGATCGCGCCCGGCCGCGGTGGCCCGCATCGCCGCGCCTGCCTCGAGGCGCTGGCGCTGTGGCCTGGCAAGCCGGGACAGCCCGCGCCGGAAAGCCCGCGATGAAAGCGCCGCCGCGCGCGCTCGCCCACGAAGAGCACGGCCTGTTGCTCGGGCAGCTGGCGCTGGTGCTGGCGCCGCAGGCACGCGGGCTGCCCGTCACCATCAGCGTCCTGCTGGTCTTGCTGATGGGCTGGCGCTGGCTGCTCTGGCGCCAGCGCGCGCCGCTGCCGTCGCGCCTGATGCTCGGGCTGACCGCCGGGCTGGTGCTGCTGGTGGCCGCGGCGCTGGCGTGGCAGGCCGGCGGCAACATAGGCCGCGATCTCTCGGTGGCATTGCTCGGCGCCTTCGTCGTGCTCAAGCTGCTCGAGTGCCGCGTGCTGGCCGACGCCACGCTGGTGACGCAGCTCTGCTTTTACCTGCTGCTGAGCCTGTACCTGTTCGACCAGCCTTTCTGGCTGGCGCTGTATGGCCTCGCCATCGCTGCCTGGCTGCTGCGCAACTGGCTGTTCCTGGGCCATCCGGAGGCGCGCGGCTATCTCGCGGTATGGCCGCTGCTAGGCCGGCTGACGCTGATCGGGCTGCCGTGGGCGCTGGTGCTGTTCGTGCTGTTTCCCCGCCTGGACCGACCGCTGTGGCGTTTGCCGCAGGCCGAGGCGGTAGCCGCCACCGGCATCAGCGACACCATGAGCCCCGGCAGCGTGAGCCAGCTGACGCAGTCGACCGAAGTGGCGCTGCGCGCCGACGTGCAAGGCGGCCCGCTGCCGGCCGGCGCCCTGTACTGGCGGGCGCTGGTGTTTTGGCAGTTCGACGGCCAGACCTGGCGCCCGGCGCCGGGCAGGCAACGCGCCGCGCAGCCCGCGCCGGGGCTGCCGCCAGCTGCCGACGCGACGGACACCGTGGCTGGCACAGCCGCGAACACGGCGGCGACCGGCGTGATCGACTACAGCATCACGCTCGAACCCAGCCAGCACCCGTGGCTGTTCCTGCTCGACCGCGGCCAGGCCATCGCTGCCGAAGCCGGCGCCACGATCAATGCCGACGGCGAGTTTTTCGTCCGCGACGCGGTCGACCGGCGCCTGCGCTATCGCGCGCGCTCGGCGCCGGGCGCAGCGCAAGCGCTCGATCCGCAGGCACTGCAACTGGCGCTCTCGCTGCCGCCCGGCAACCCGCGCAGCCGCGCGCTTGCCGCCGAATGGGCGCAGCGCTATCCGGAGCCTGCGCAACGCGCGCAGGCCGCGCTGCAGCTGTTCGCGGCGGCGCCGTTCGGCTACACGCTGTCGCCCGCCCCGCTCGGGCGCGAACAGATCGACAGCTTCCTGTTCGACACCCGCCGCGGCTTCTGCGAGCACTATGCCAGCAGCTTCGTCTTCCTGATGCGCGCGGCGGGCGTGCCGGCGCGGGTGGTCACGGGCTACCTGGGCGGCGAGTACAACCCGATCGGCGGCAACTACATCGTGCGCCAGGCCGATGCGCACGCATGGGCGGAGATCTGGCTGGCCGGACGCGGCTGGGTGCGCGTCGATCCCACCAGCGCGGTGGCGCCGAGCCGCGTCGAGCGCGGCATCGACGCGGCGCTCGACGCCAGCGAGATCGAGGCGCTGCGCGCGGTACGCGACCCGGGCTGGCTGCGCAACCTGCGCTGGGGCATGGATGGCATGGTCTACACCTGGCAGCGCTGGGTGCTGCAATACGATCGCGGCCAGCAGGCCCGGTTCATGCATCGGATAGGCGTCGGCGACAGCCTGCCGCAGGCGTTGCTCGGCGGGTTGGCCGCGCTCAGCCTGCTGGGGCTAGTGCCGCTCATGCGCCGGCGCCGCGAGACCGATCCGGTACAGGCGCTCTATGCGCGCTTCTGCCGGCAACTGGCACGCCACGGGTGCGTACGCTCGCCTTCCGAGGGGCCGCAGGATTTCGCCGAACGCGCGGCGCTCGCCTGGCCGGCCGCCGCCCGCGCCGTGCACGATTTCAACCAGCGCTATGTCAGGCTGCGCTACGGGCAACTTGCGCCGGCGCTGCGTACGGCCGAGCTGGCCGCGCTGCGCCGGGCCCTGCGGCAACTCCACCGCACCCCGCGGGGCGCATGAAGCTGCCGAGCCGCCCGTCATCTCGGCGACTTGTTTCAAGTGATATAATTTCATACGAAATCAATTCGCCAGTGCAGCACCCGCTTGCGCCGGCATCACCAGAAGCATTACGCCTCCATGTCGTTCGAAGACCGCATTGAACGCTTTTGTGCCAGCCACCCCGAGGCACCGCGTGACCTGATCCTGGCCTCGCGGCTGCTGCTGCGCACGGCGCGCCTGCTGCGCGACCATATCGACCGGGCACTTGCACCGTTCGAGCTGGACCTCCAGCAATACCTGGCGATCAGCATGCTCGCCACCGATGACGCCCAGCCGACGCTGCCGTCCGAGCTAGGGCTGACGCTCGACGCCACCCGCACCCAGATGACACGCCTGATGGACAGCCTGGCAGCGCGCGGGCTGGTACGCCGCAATGCTTCCACGCAGGACCGCCGCAGCACCGAGCTCGTGCTCACCGCGGCCGGCCTGCGCCTGCTCGAACGTGCCGCACCGGCGGTGCACGCCGCTTACGCCGAAGCCTGGCAGCCACTGGGAGACAGCGGCCTGGGCACCACCACGCGGGCCCTGAACCGCATGCACAAGAACCTGCTCGCGCTGGAGCCATGAGATCAGGCTCTGCCTTGCGCCCGCTTCGGCTCGGGCTGCGCTGGCTGCGCCTGCTCAGCCGCCGGCAGCGGCAGACACTGGTCATGCTGCTGCTCGCGCTGGCCACCTCGGTCGAGTTTCTCGAGAACATCATGTTCGTGTTTGCGTCCAGCCACATCGTCGGCGGCGTGGACGCGGACCCGCGCAGCTTCGCCCTGGTCCAGGCCGCCTACGCGGTCGGCAGCATGTTGATGATCCTCAAGCAGCAATGGCTGGCGCAGCGCTTCGGCTACCGCTACTACCTCACCGGCGCGCTGCTGATCTTCATGGCGGGCACGCTGGCGGCGGCGACCAGCCATTCGCTGCCGCAGCTGGTGGGCGCGCGCTTCGTCCAGGGCGTCGGTGGCGGCGCGCTGTTTACGAGCTGCCGCATCCTGGTCAATGTGATGTTCGCGCCGGCCGACCGGCCCCGCGCGGCGCGCATCTTCATGCTCGGCATCTTCTCGGCCTCCGCGGTGGCGCCGGCACTGGCGGCGGAACTGATCGAGCGCGGCGTGTGGCAGGACGTGTTCTACGGCGCGCTGCCCTTCGCGGCGCTGGCGGCGCTGGGCGCGTGGCTGCTGCTGCCCGATGCGGAGCCGGGCAACGACGACCAGGGCCCCGCGCTTGGCCCGCTGCTGCTGTTCGGCGCGGCGGTAGTGTCGCTGCAGGCCGCCCTGACCGAGGCCCGCTTCGACGTCTTTTCGCACCCGCTGCGACTGGTGGCGATCGGCGCGGTCGGGGTCGGCCTGTTCGGCTGGTTCCTCTGGCAGCAATGGCACCACAGCGCGCCAGTGCTGCGCGTGCGCGCGCTGCGCAACCCCGTCTACCTGACCGGGCTGGGGATGTACTTCGCCTACTATCTGATCAGCAACCTGAGCGCCTACGTGTTCCCGATCTACGCGGAACAGGCGCTGGGCATGCCGCTGGCCACCACCGGCTGGCTCAACAGCTTTGCCGCCATGGTCAGCCTGGCCGGCATCGTGGTTTATCTGCGGGTGGCGCCAAAGCTGCCGCACAAGAAGCCGCTGATGGCGAGCGGGCTGCTACTGATGGCAGGCGCGGCATGGTGGTTTTCGTCGATGCCGCCGGACGCCGGTACGCAGGCGCTGATCGCCGGGCTGATCGGCAAGGGCCTGTTTGGCGTGATGGTGATCATCCCCATCGCGGGCCTGACCTTCCGCTCGCTGGCCGAGGAAGACTTCGCGCATGGTTATCGCAGCAAGAATCTGCTGCGCCAGATCGCTGCCTCGTTTGCCTCCGCGCTGGGCGCTGTACTGTTGCAGAACCGGCAGTTCGCCGTGCACACCAGCCTGACCGGCGCCCTTGGCCAGCACACCGCACAGGCACAGCAATGGCTGGACGCGGTGCAGGCGGGCTGGAGCGCGCGCGGCTTCGATGCCGGCAGTGCGCACCAGGCCGCGATGGCGCAACTCGCCAGCCTGGTCGACTCGCAGGCCCGGCTGATTGCGTGCGAGGACCTGTACCGGCTGATCGCGGTGCTGGCGTTGACCGCTGCGGCCTTCATGCTGGCTCAGAGACGCCTGGACTGAACGGAGCGCGACTGAACGGAGAGCGGCAGGGACTGGTTCGGATACGGCGTGCGTGCCGCGGGGATGGTGAGGCGGGCGTCACCGCTTGGCGGCTTGCCGTGGGCAATGCGTGTGGCCGGGCTGGATCGCTGCGGCGCGCTTGCGCGATACGGGCACTGCATCTGCCGGCAAAGCCGCCGGCGACATCGGAGTCCTGCGCTTAGAACAGCGGCAGCTGGCGCATGCCGAAGCCGATGGTTTCTTCCACACGCATGCGCGCATGCACGAGCGAGCCTTCCGCGCCGGAATAGTTGCCGGCGGCCCAGTGATAGACAACCGGCAGCTCGCCACGATCTGACAGGCGTACCTCGCCAAGCTTCTCGCCACGCTCATTGCGGTAGAAGTGCGAACGGTAGCCACGCTCCCAGTGCGGGGCTTCAGCTTTCTTGCGGCGGCGCGGAGAGGGCGTCGATTGCGGCAGGCGCCGCGCTCTTTCGGTACCCGTGATCGCGGACGCGCGGGTGAAATCCAACTGCATAGACTTCCTTGTGTCTTCGAGTCAGCAAGACGAATTCGCAACAAGGGCCTGCAGCCGTCGCGGCGTGTCTTGCGTCGCAGTCGAGATAATACCTGTTACAGCGCGTTCTGACAGCCCTATTTGCACCGGAATTCGGCTTCCAGCAAGGCTTGGCGGGCCGGACGTATACCTGGCGTATACGTCCGCGTATACGTCCGCGTATACGTAAACGTATACGCGTTTACCGGCCCGCTCACGTTTTCCGACTCGATTATCACCGCGCTTTCGGCGGCGGCTTACCACGCTTCCAACGACGCTCAACCGAGGTCGAGCGGGATGAAAATACGGGCGTCATCGCGCTGCACCAGCAAGGCGACCTGCTTGCCGGACTTCGACACCAGCGCGCGCAACTGATCCGCCGAACTGATCGGCGTGCCGTTGATCGACAGTATGACGTCGCCGGGCTGGATGCCTACCTTGGCCGCCGGGCCCGCGACATCCTCCACGACCAGGCCGCCGTCGATGCCGCTGTCGCGCTTCTCCGTGGGGCTCAGCGGACGCACCGCCAGGCCGAGCTTGCCACCCGCATTGTTGGCGGGACTCTTGTCGGCGACAGCCGCATCCTTCGCCGTGCCGATCTTGACGGTCAGGGTCACGGGCTCGCCTTTGCGGATCACCTTGAGCGAAGTCTGCGTGCCCGGCGCGAGGTCGGCGACGTGCTCGGGCAGGTCGCCCGAATGATCGATCACGTCGCTTCCCAGTTGCACGATCACGTCGCCCGGCTTGACGCCGGCCTTCGCCGCGGGGCTGTCAGGCTCGACCGAGTTCACCAGCGCGCCGCTGGGCTTCGGCAAGCCGAACGATTGCGCCAGGGCCTGGTTTACCTCTTGCACGCCGATGCCAAGACGGCCGCGCGTAACCTTGCCGTGCGCGACCAGTTGCGCCTGCACCTTGCTGGCCACGTCGATCGGAATCGCAAAGGAGAGTCCCTGGTAGCCACCGGTCTGGCTGTAGATCTGCGAGTTGATGCCGATCACCTCGCCGCGCTGGTTGAACAGCGGGCCGCCCGAATTGCCGGGATTGACGGCAACGTCGGTCTGGATGAACGGCACATAGGTGTCGTCCGGGAGCGAGCGCGACTTGGCGCTGACGATGCCGGCGGTCACCGTGTTTTCGAAACCGTAAGGCGATCCGATGGCGAGGACCGGTTCGCCCACGCGCACGCGCGACGGATCGCCCAGGCGCACCGTCGGGAGATTCTTCGCATCGATGCGGATCACGGCGACGTCCGTCTGCGCATCCGCACCGAGCACCTTGGCCTTGAACTCGCGGCGGTCCGTCAGCTTGACGGTTACCTCCTGGGCGCCGTCCACCACATGGGCATTGGTCATGATCAGGCCATCCGGGCTGATGATAAAGCCCGAGCCGAGGCCACGCACCAGCTGCTGCTGGCCGCTCTGCGGACCCTGGAACTGCGGACCGAAGCGCTTGAAGAACTGGAACAGCGGGTCGTCGGGGTCCATGCCCTGCGGCACCTGCGCCGRGGTGCGCTGCGCGCGCGCGGTCACGCTGATATTGACCACGGCAGGGCCGTACTGGTCGACGATGCCCGAAAAATCAGCCGGGGTGGCCACGGCCACTGGCTGCGACGATGCCGTCGCGGGCGCCTGCGCGGCATATCCCGGCGTGATGACTTCCTTCTGCAGATAGGTATACCCCCCGGCGAGCGCAGCCAGGGCAGCAATACCGATGGCAGAGCGGGCTAGTGTCTGGCGGATCATGGCGTCTTCCTTTCCTGAGTTACCTTGGGCGTCCTCGAGCCGGGACGCGACAGGACCATGCTAAGGGGCCATCCTTAAACCAGACTTAAGGGAAGGAAAGGAAGTGGGAACTCTGGAGTCCGCGGCGTACTAGCTGGCCGCAGTCATTTGCCCGGGATCGTTATTTTCCGACAACATCGCGCATAATGCGCGCTTTTGCGCTGAATTCAGGCGCTTGGCGGCAGCCTCGGCCTTCGAGGCTTCCGAGCGGTTTTCGAATTCCTGCCAGGCGAGGATCCGGATCGGCTTGCGTGAACGCGTGTATTTGGCGCCGGTTCCTGCCTGATGCTGGGCAAAACGACGCTCCACATCGGTCGTGATGCCGGTGTAGATGGTATTACCTTCGCATTCGAGCAGGTAGAGAAACCATGAAATGTTGCTCTCGGCTGGCATCCGGGGCGATTAGAGGTATATGGAAACAGAGCAATTATGCCGGCTGGCACGATGACTGCAAAGGCACCGTGCATTCAGGCCATCGCAAGACCGCCGCTGCGGACCGGTCGCTGCAAATTGGCCGCCATAAATCGGCCGCCCCAAAAGCAAAACCCCCCAGTACTTGCGTACTGAGGGGTTTCAAGGGAGAGCCTGGCGATTACCTACTTTCACACGGGTAATCCGCACTATCATCGGCGTGGAGTCGTTTCACGGTCCTGTTCGGGATGGGAAGGGGTGGTTCCAACT
>NZ_JBFTND010000282.1:0-7360 GCF_056397305.1 Cupriavidus sp. 05N40 | reverse complement strand
GTGCACGGTCGCCGGATACTTAATCCATTTGGCTATGTAGCCGATAGACAGAACCACGAACGTGAGAATTGCGACAATTCCAATGACTTCAGCAATGACCGGGTTGACGCCAAAGGCCCGATGAGCCAATCGCCACGCTAGAGACAGGCCAGAGATACCCATTACCGCGCCAAAAAGGTTGACGGGCAAATGCCTGACCGAGTGTGTTTTGACCTCTGCTCCAGCGGAATGACTTACAGTCGTACTCATCTCAAGCTCCACGAAAAATTGTCTGATTTTGCAGCGTACCCAGGAAAACGGGTCCGGCTAGCCGTATGCTTCGGCTCGCAGATTTGTTGGCCCGTTGGGAATGACTGAATTATGGTAGCCGGAGTGCGCGACTGAAAGATGCAAGATGTGGCAGTTTCGGCCAACCTTCGATCTGGTTTCTGCCAGCCAAAACAGCATGGCCGAATTTGTCGTATTTGAGGCCGGATTGGCCTTCCCAGGTGCAGCACGCTACGCGAAAGTCGCCAGCCAGCGGCCTCGCAAATCACACGCCCTCTCGGAACCAGGCCCTCACCCCTGGACGGACTACACCGGCTCGCCGGCCCGCCCCCATACGAGCGCAGGGGACATCGTTTCCTCCAGCGTGCAGCGTACGCTGCACGGCGCCGCAAATACGGACAGTGGCAGATAGCCCTTTCAGTACGGCCGAAATTGCAGGTTTGCCTACGCCGAGCAGCGGGTTGTGATTCCATCCGCGTTGACGCGTAGACCAGGCTCAAAGAAAGAGCGGTCTGGCCGGAAGTGAACTCAAGCTGTCCGTCAAACGGAGAATTAGTAGTACAGAATGCTCGGTACTCATCGCGCGAGCGGAAGGCTACCCCGTCCTCCTTATCCTGGAATCCATGCGCAATGCACCATGGCACGCCTGCACATTATTCCGGGCCGTTGCCCAGGGGGAGGATAGCGCCTGTCATTTCGGCGCCACTTACATTGGATTAAATATGGCTTGGACTATTCTATCTATTGCTGGACTACTGGAAATAGCTTTCGCGTTTGGGATGAAGTGGTCGGAGGGGTTCAGTCGACCAGGGCCCAGTTTGTTCGCCATCGCCACGGGCCTGACGAGTATTGTTCTGCTGACGCTGTCTCTGCGTAGCCTCCCGGTTGGCACCGCATACGCCGTGTGGACGGGTATTGGCGCGGCGGGTACCGCGGCAGTGGGCATGGCTTTCCTTGGGGATTCAATAACCGGCGCTCGAATCCTTTGCCTGGCGCTGATTCTCTGCGGCGTGATTGGCTTGAGACTGGTTGGAGGGGAGGCGGCCTAGCACGGCGCCCGCCGCCCAACCCCGGGGCGGC
Organism: Cupriavidus sp. 05N40; assembly: GCF_056397305.1. Taxonomy (NCBI): domain Bacteria; kingdom Pseudomonadati; phylum Pseudomonadota; class Betaproteobacteria; order Burkholderiales; family Burkholderiaceae; genus Cupriavidus; species Cupriavidus sp. 05N40. The sequence goes on along the minus strand of NZ_JBFTND010000282.1, from coordinate 6,013 downwards.
CTTGGCTTGCTGGACGCCCTATCCCTGCATGCCATCGTGGCCACCCGTCGGGTCAACGGACTTTGCCTGCCCGGCGAATTGTCTGCGGTAGGCGAGCGGGCTCTCCCCATAGTGTCGCCGAAAGACGAACCGGAACTCCTTGGAATCCGAGAATCCGCACATCGTGCAAATCTTTGCAATCGGGTAAGTGGTCTCCCTCAGCAGTCTGCTTGCCTCGGTTGCACGGGCAGACTCGACAAAGATGCTTGGTGCCACCTTGGCCTCCTCCTCAAATTTCGCCTGGAAGTTCCTCGGGCTCATGGCAGCCTGCAGGGCTAGTTGCTCAATCGTCAGCGGCTTGTCCAGGTTTCGGCGCACCCATTCCTGCACCTCGAAAATCTCACCGTGCGGCCGCACCCGCGGGCCACATGAACGCCCGCTGAACTGGAGCTGCCCTCCGAGCCTGCGCGGGAAGATGATAAGCTCCCGCGCCACTTTCATCGCGACGGACTTCCCAAAGTCTTCCTCGACCATCCCGAGAGCCAAGTCCATTCCGGCGGTAACGCCAGCGGATGAATAGACCTGCCCATCCTTGATGTAGGGCCTATCGGGCTCGACCTGAACACGAGGGAACCTGGCGGCGAGCTGGTTTGTGGCGTCCCAGTGGGTCGTGGCACGCTTCCCGTCCAGCAGCCCTGCGTTGGCCAGCACCATGGCGCCAGAGCAGATGGAGCCCAGCCGGCGCACGACTTTTGCCTGGTCTTTCAGCCATTGCACGGTGATCTCCCCGACCGCCATTGCCGTCCTGTTCTGCATCCCGGGTACCAGTAGCGTATCAATGTCCCCGAGGTAATCGGCAATGGTCATGTTTGGCGTAACACGGATGCCGTTGGAAGCGATGACAACGTTTCCGTCGATTCCCACCAAGCTGATTCGATACGCGTGAGGGCTTCCTGCCTGTCTCGCCGCCTCGCTGAAGACATCCATTGGGCCGACGACATCGAGCAATTGCACGCCCGGGAAGATCAAGATAGCTATGTGCATGATGGGAAAATTCCGGTCTTGGATGATACGAAACGAGTCTATTATTTAAACCAAACAATGTCGCTAAGATGGCCGTATGTCATGCATCAAAGTCTGAATCTGTTGCCGGGCAGATCATGAAGATGGAATTAACGTAATGTGCATCCACAAGTCGCGTGCGAGGTAACTATCGTCTCGGGTTGTGGAGCTTTTCTGGTTTCAACTCACGGGGCATTGATGACCGTAGTTGAAATTTCGGTTAGACCGATGTGCGGTGGATCGTTCTTTGCAGGCGGCTCAAGGGGCCGCCTAACCGTAGTGGCGGAAACTGTCCCAAGGTTGGCGGGCCATGCCGCGTGGGGACTCTTTACCCGGAAAGCACCGCAATCGAGAATGTTCCTGGAGTTAATCGGCTTGGCGTAGCGTCGCAGATGAAGCGATCCGGCGGTCCGGTTAGCGATGGCTCTGAATGAGAGAGCGAAAGATTCATTGGAGAAATGGACCGATTCGTTTGCTGGGGATTTGCTCGATTCGGTTCAATGAAGGGATATGTATGCTGCGAATGGCTGTTGATGCAGGGTTGGAACGGTGGGTTGCTCGGGTCAGAAAAGATGCGGACGTCCCGGTGCGGATCAAGCTATGGACCGGAAGCGCCTTCGACCTGGGACGCTTCGGGAACCCGAAAGTAACGTTGTCGGTACGCGACTCAAGAGCGTTGCCTTACCTTGTATCGCCAAGCTTGGACAGTCTTGGTGAAGCGTATGTGCAAGGAAGAATCGATGTTGATGGCGACATCACCGACATTATCCATATGGGCTATCGCCTCGCGGAATTGGGCTCGGACGATGGGGGCACGTGGGACCGATTGGCCCAGACAGTCCGGCGATTGGGGCATTCCAAGGACGAAGACAAGGCCGCCATTGAATATCATTACGATGTCTCCAACGAGTTCTACAGTCTCTGGCTGGACGAGAACATGGTGTACTCGTGTGGCTACTTCGAGGATGGAAGCGAGACCCTGCATTCCGCCCAGTTAAAGAAGATTGACCACATTCTGACGAAGATTCGCGTCCAGCGAGGGCAGACTTTGCTGGATATCGGTTGCGGATGGGGTGCCCTTGTCATTCGCGCCGCCCAGAAATACGGGGCGAAGTGCGTTGGCATCACCCTCTCCGAGAATCAGTATCGCTTTGCCAAAGAGCGGGTGGAGAGGCTCGGTCTAGCGTCGTCGATCGAAATTCGCCTGCAGGACTATCGCGACGTTGCGGGTACCTTTGACCGGATTACCAGTGTTGGCATGTTCGAGCACGTCGGCCTGGAGAATCTGCCGCGCTATTTCGGGAAAGTCGCCTCCTTGCTGTCGGAGGGTGGGGTCGTGATGAATCATGGCATCACATCAAGCGATGCCTCTAGTGCAGACTCGCCCCATGGCGGTGGCGGATTCATCGATAAGTATGTCTTCCCGCAGGGTGAGTTACCTCATATCTCGTTGGCACTTAAGGCGATGCAAGAGGGCGGAATCGAGGCGCTCGATATCGAGAATCTGCGAAGGCACTACGCACAGACCCTGTCTATGTGGACCGAGCGTTTTGAGGAGAAGGCCGCGGAGATTCGCGAGGCCATCGGTGAGAAGAAGTATCGAATCTGGCGCGTATACCTGGCGGGTTGCGCGTTTGCGTTTGATGTCGACAACGTGGCCATCTACCAGGTCGTTGGGCAGAAGGCTCGTCGCAACGCGGGGTCCATCCCCTGGTCGCGGAAGTACATGTACCGAAAGACGGAGTAATAGTCAGGTCCCACGGCTAGCGACTTGCTGTCGTGGCGACCTGATCTTGCGAGTCGCTCAACTCTCGTCTGGCCTTCGGAAGCCATATGACCATGCGCCAAGGATTTCGGGAAACTGAAGCGGAGGGAGGCGCAGTGCGGGCTGAGAGCATGAATGCGAAATACTGGCACGGTCGCTTCGACCAGGCCAGGCGCGTTGATGTTCCTGTGTAAGGGGGCATGGTGCGCCATAGCAGTAACCCGATTGCCAATTACGCCGAGAACATGGTCGGTCATCGCTGCGTCACGGGCCTGGGAACGTTGGAAAGCGGTTTCGGCGCCTTCAGCTTTGTCCGCCACGTGATTGAGCAGACAACGGAACGAGCGTTCCCCGCGAACTTGATGATGGCGGCAGAACTGCTCCCGCGCGTAGAACTGTCCGAGGCGTTGCCGGGCGACCTCGTCTTCTTCAATACCGAGATGAGAGCGTTCTCCCACGTGGGAATCCTGTTGTCCGAAGGCGCCTTCGTTCACGTACTCGGCAAGTGCGGGACCGTCGAGTACGGGTCGATTCGTTCCTTCCGGTGGCGGTCGATCGTAAACGGTGTCAGGCGCTGTCCTCAGTGTGTCTGCGGCCCGTGAGGCCTGCATCTGGATGCCGCGATACGGCCGCGAACACCTGAGGGGCCGTATCTGCCAACGGAAATTTCAATGAATGCAATCTTTGATTGACCGGAGGTCTTGACGGCGGTCATAGGCTGGAAGCGTTTCGCGGTGTCGTCGTCACCGATTCGCTTCCAGACGGTTTGTTTCGCTTCGAGCCTCATCAGACTCGCACGGACAGGCCGAAGCCTGTTTAGAAAGTGTAGTTGACTGACGATAGCGCGTACACAGCAAGGCGTCGCTGGACAACTGGGCTTCGCGCCGTATCGCCGAGCAAGCCAGTAACCGAAACTGCGCTGGTGATAGCCCAATTGCTTGTCAGCTTATGGGTCCAGACGAGTCTCGAGTCGGCGCCATATACGCCGGAATGGGCGGCGTATTCATTGAAGCCCGAAGTGAGAGCTTGCGACCCCGTTACTCCAAAGAAGGTCTGGTTGTACTTGCGGGTTCCGGCGAGCACGCCGACATCAAGGGAAACAACATCCCGGTCAGTCTTTGCCAAGTCGAACTTCGCTGCGGTACGAGAAGTGATTCCGCGCTCGCGGTGCGTGAGCGGAACCCTGAAAGTTGAGGTGAGGGAGATCTGCGGGGTCAGGGAAAAGCCCAGTTGGAGGACGCTGACAGCGGAGCCGCTGATGTCACCCATGCCGCGCAGGTGGTCGGAGCCCGGGAGCCCAGGTCGATTCTCGTCCTTTCGTCCCAGATCGTAGGTCAATGCAGCACTGCCAAAAAAGCCACTGGATGAACTGAAACGGGCTCCGATGCCGTCTGTCGCGGAGGCAAAGAGTCCATTCGGCAAAGTCACGGCGAAGGTAGGAAGTGCCACCGCGTGGTAGTCTTTGCTGCCCAGGTACCTCGGCACGACACCCCCGGCCAGGCCGACGCTGTATGACGTCGTCGACGATGGAGATTGACTCCCAGTCTGATTATCCACGGTGGATGCGGCGGCGAAACCGAAGGTACAGCAGCCGAGGAGTAGTAGTAGATTGCGCATGGTAAAAAACAGGCAGGTTGATAGTGCATCCGACTATACGAATGGAGCCTGCCTGCGTGGGTCATGGCTTTGTGTAGATTTGTCTCCAGTTGTCAGGCCATCTTGCGTCCGTCGGCGGACGCTCCAGGAAGAAGCATGACGAAGCGAGCGCCCCCCAGTTTGGACTGCTCGCATACGGCGGACCCATGGTGTGCTTTCACGACCTGCATGACGATAGAGAGGCCGAGGCCATGGCCACCCGTGCGTCTGTCGCGACTGCTGTCAAGACGATGAAATGGCTGAAAGACCAGCACTCTCTGACCCTCAGGGACGCCGGGCCCGTCATCCTCCACGGAGATGGTGACCGTATGACCTGACGTCTCAAGGACAGTGATCACCACACTGCTGGTGGCGTAGCGTATGGCATTACGAAGAAGATTCGCGAGGGCGCGGCCAATGCCGTGCGATTCGCCGCATAGACGGGRAACGCCATTAAGCTGGGCGTGGACAGAAATGTTCGCAGCGGCGGCCTCAGGCCTGGTTGCCTCTATCGCCATCTCGATGACGGGTTGGACATCGAACGGTGCGCGAGTTACGCCCGGCAGCAGGTGCTCCAGGCGGCCGAGTTCAAGAATCTCGGCTACGAGCGACTCCAGTTCCTTGATATCCCCATGCATTGCTTCCGCGCGCGCATGTACCTTGCTTAGAGAGGTGGATGACTTCAATAGCTCTAGCTCAAAGGCGACGCGAGAGATTGGCGTGCGGAGTTCGTGGGACACGGCGTTCATCAGATGCTTCTGCGCCTCAAAAGAGAGTTCGATGCGATCGGCCATCTGATTGAAACGGCGAGCTAGTCCGGATATGTAGGATGTTCGGGGGAGCTGCGAGCGCGCGGACATGTCGCCGTGCCCGAACTCTTCGGCGACAGAGCTTAGTGAATCCAGTTCAGTCCAATGGCGACGCACCCATAACAAGCTTGCGGCGAGAACCAGCGCTGCGACAATTCCGTACGCGGCGTAGAAGACGGCCTGTGTTCTGAACTTTGTTTTTCCAACGCGGGCGGCTAACGTTGTCGAGCCAAGGCGCAGGTAGAAAGCGTTGCCGTCGGCTGCGAACACCGGGAGACCATCGTGCAGGTCTGCGAGGTCCTGCTCGTGTATGAGGTCGGACGGAGGAATTGATACCAGCGAAAGCCGGTTGCGGCTGCGTAGATTCAGATCGTCGATGACATGCGGCCACTCGGCGTATGGATGGGAGAGGATGCGTTGCGAGAGTAGGTCGGAGTACCCTTGAACGGCCTCCCGCTGCATCTCGGTGTACCGGCTATGGAAGACCCGCGGCAAGCCAAGGTCCACCAATGCAATTGCGGAAAAAGTGGCAACCAGGACAAATACATACAATCGGATAAGGAAGCGTCGCACGGTTGCTACCAGGCCGAAGGGCTTAATAAATAGCCTTGGCCCCAAATGGTCTTGATGCGTTCAGGCTTATCCCATGAGTCCTCGAAGTGACGTCTCAGCCTGCAAATGTAGTTGTCAACCGACCGGTCGAAGCCGTCAAAGCCAAAGCCACGCAGCTCCTTAAGAATTTGGTCTCGATCTAGTACAGTTC
>NZ_JBFTND010000281.1:0-7369 GCF_056397305.1 Cupriavidus sp. 05N40 | reverse complement strand
GGTCCGACGTCATGGGGGAAGCGAAAATTTGATGCATATTGACCCTTTGATTTTGTTGTGCCTGGTTTCGCTTGGTGCTGTCGCGCGAAAGGACTCTTTTTGTTGCGGAAATGAATGCAAGCACACCCGATAGCAGGGTGGCCAGCAGCAGCGATGAATTCCGAGAGTGCGTCGCAGAAGCCGATCGCGCATTGGACACAATCCACATGACGATTTGGTGTCCGTCCAGTAGGCCAAAGCGATGATATCGGCAGGGTTAAGGGTTAATCTCGATGCTGTGTGACGTCGATTCAACGTGTGACCAAGCCAGTATCGGAGGCGGGCCGCAATGCCAGGAAATGGCGCGAAAATGTTCTTTATATCTGACGTGAAAATTTTTAATTTCACGTAGACTGATGAAGTAGTCCTTGCTGCCACCCGCGTCTCGCTTCCCGGCGACGCGGGTTTATTTTTGTGCGATAGCCCACGCAGCAGAATTTTCTCGATGTTTGGCCTACACTTTCCAACCATGAGTTGCACTTAACCCAGCGTTGCTGCTGGGGCTGTCGTGGCTATGGAAATCTACCAACTGCATCTTGTTTCCACGGGTGTGCACCCGCGATGGCTTATTGAGGGGCACAGAGTTCGCGTTCCTGTTGAAGGCAACCAGGTGAACCTGGATGGGAAACTGCTAGAGGTCTACGGTTGCCGTACCGGAAGCGGAAGAGTGCGAACGGGACCGGTTGGACTTGTGTCGGGAACCGTAGTCGAAGTCTGGCGCGATGCCAATGGATTGTTCGTGTGTGCACGTGCCGATGAGGTAGACCGTGCACGTGCCGCTCAGGTGGCGAGAGAAGAGGCGGCTCAGGTCGCTTCGTGTGAGCGCGAGCGGACCCTTCGAGCACAAGCACATGCGTTCAACGCTAGCCTCCCAATTCCCCTCAAGTGGGTGCCCGGTGCTATCGAGGACGAGCTTGGCCATCCGGAGGGCATATCAGATGAGGAAGGGGCGTATCCAGCTAGTATTGTTCACGTCTTGTTAGAAGAGGGTTTTCGCGATGGACGTCTTATGCGGAACGCTGGCGATTTGCTATGCATGCGCTTGCGGCGAGACGGTGGTGAGCATTTTCCTGTGCGAAAAGAGGAAACGTATATCCAGGTCTCGTGCAAAGCGTGTCTGACGGCTGCAAAGCGGTGGCGCTGCGACTAGCCGGCGTTATTCGGCCCAGACGGCATCAACGTCCCTCAGTAGCCGACCAGCCAAGATGTAGTCGCCAAGTTTTTCCGCCTTTGCCTCCAGCCGCTGGAGTTCGCCTGCTGGCAATTCACCCAGCTCAAACTGGCAGTATAGATTCCGTTGCCGGAAGGACAGCTTCGCTCGACTCAGTCCAGCAATGAGTGCCGCCGGTGATTTTACGGCGATGTTCTCATGCCCCCGGTACTCCACACGGACGCCGGCTTTCTGGCCGAGTCGCCCTAGCTCCACGGCATCTTGCCAAGCCGACTCGTAGTCCAATTCGATTACCGATATTCCTGCTGTATTCAGGAACCGCAGGGCCTCCCCTTTGGTTCCGGCGCGCGTTGTCGCCATCCTTACCTCCACTCACATCATCCGCTGCATCCAGGTCGAGCGCCTGCTTCCGTTCCCCCCTTGCTGCGAGTTCGCTTTGCAAGAGCACATTGTACCCGGCGGAGGGCCGCTTCTCTGTTGGGTGGCGCTCATGTTCGTGCAAAAAAGCGGTGCATAATTTCACCTCGCGCGCTTGTCTTTTGCATGCGACGGCCGCATGCCATTGCGTCGGAGAATAAGCACGGACGGACGTGCCGTGTCAGTCCGCGCAAGATTCGTTTGCAGCCTGCCATGGCGGGCTGCAATTTGACCGGCACCCCTGGCGTTACACATTCATGTTGCGTATTTTTTCTTCAATTTTTCTTTCCTCGGCATTGCTGGCGAGCCACGGCAGCCTAGCCCAGTCCTATGTCGAATGTAAGCTTCTCGACAAAGCGGAGCTTAAACTCGCTCCCAAGTCGACGCTCTTGTATCTCCGTTGTCGTGCACGGCAGACTTCGTATGAGGCTGAACGCATCAAGGGCGTTTCGCAAAAGGCCAAGGATGACCTGTTGTTTGCGTGCCAGGACCAGGTGATTGCGGTCGAGCATCAGTTGCGCGTGAGTCACGGCTTCACGAGGGAGTCGCTGGCCAGAGAGAGGTGCGATTACTGAGGCTCCGTGCTTGACGGGGCAGGCATCGCCCGCCCAGTCTCCCACACTCCAGCCACAGGCGCGTCCCGGTTGGCCGCCGTGCCCCAGCGCACGCGTCGTGATGAGGCATCTGGCACGGGATCGGTGCGCGGGTCGGTCCCGCCGTGCCATTTTCCTGCGCCCGCAGCCTGATGCAACTTCCGGGAGCTGTGGCATAGATATTGCGTAAGCGATACACGGGCCAACGGCGGCCTTGAAACAATCTGGCAAGTCGCGATGACACGCTCCGAAAAGGAGCATCCCGGGCAATGGCGCCCCGAAGCGAAATGCTCGCGAACCGGACAACCGGTTTGTAGGCATCTCGCTTCGGGGCGCTTTTTCTTTGCCGGTCAGCGCGGTGCGCGTCCGCGTCGACACTACCTGCAAGGCATGGCATGAACGCTTTCTCTACTCAGTCACCCGAGGCCGAAGTGTCCGCCGAAACCATCGGCGGATTGATCAACCTTTCCGGAAGGCAGCGCATGCTGTCGCAACGGATCGTCCTCCAGCTATTGCTGGCTTCGCGGGGGGACACTGCCGCGCTCGACATCGCACGCAAGTGCCTGTCAATGTTCGAGTCGGCGCATTCGGATCTCGTAACGGGCAATGAGCGTTTGCCCGGCGCATTCTCCGGCGCTTTGCAGCAACTGTACTTTGGCAGTCCGCGCGCTGACGCGCGTATCCGTGAATTCATCGACCAGGTCAGAACAGCGATAGACGCACCACTGGCCGACACCAGCCGGCGAGCGCAATCCCTCGACATGCTGGTGGCGCAGGCCACGCCAATGCTTGAACTGCTGCAGTCCGTCACTCAGGCCTACCAGGAGGAGATGCACCGTTGCGAGGTCGCTGTGCGCAAACGCCACGCCGACCTCGTCGAGCGCCTCAGCGGGATTTCGATGCAGGCGAACATCGTCGCAATGAATGCGCGCATCTCGGCGGCACGGGCGGGAGAGTACGGCAGGGAGTTCGCGGTGATCACGCTGGTGCTTGCAGACATCATCAAGGAGATGGATCAGCTGATCCGACACGTCGTCGGCTCGATCGATGCGTCCAAAGGTCCAATCAAAGTTTAACGCGGAGACGCCCTTGAAACGTTACCTCTGTTCCTTCTGCTTGATTGCCTGCAGCGTCCTGGCGCTGGCCTTGTCCGGGACCGCTTCGGCCGAAACGCTAACGATCAACGCGGCGATCAACAAGGCGGGCCGCCAGCGCATGCTGTCTCAGCGCATGGCCAAGGCATACTGCCAGGCTGGCCTCGGTGTTGAAGTCGAACGTTCGAAGAAGGTCCTCGAACAGTCCGTGGCGCTCTTTGACAGGCAGCTCATGGAGCTGAAGGCGTCCGCGCCCACGCCGGAGATCAAGGACACCTACGCCAGGCTCGAGCAGACATGGATTCCCTACAAGCAGTTGCTGTCCGCTGGCGATCCGAATCTCGATGGCGCGAAAGCAATCGCAGGAATGAGCGAGGACGTGCTGAAGCTTGCGCAACAGGGAACCCTCCTGCTCGAGAAACATGCCGGCACCATGACGGGTAAGCTGATCAACGTTGCCGGCCGCCAGCGGATGCTCTCGCAGAGAATCGCCAAGATCAGCATGTTCCGCGCCTGGGGCATTACTTCCCCCCAGATGGCGCAGGATCTGGACACGGCTACCAGGGAATTCGCAGCCGCGCAGGGGCTCCTCACCGCGGCGCCGCAAAACACTGAGGCAATCCGCCGCGAACTGCAGCTTGCCGGCTCCCAGTGGCTGTTCTTTGAAGAGGCACTCAATCAGACCGGGGTCAGTCGCGCGGAACAGTTGAGAAACATCGCCACGACCAGCGAGCGTATTCTTCAGGTGATGGATGACGTCACCAGCATGTATGAAGGGATGCCCAAGTAACGTGGGAGCGTGAACGAGCTATGCCAGACGCGGCTTTACAGGCAGCCACGCCTGCAATGCCGCCAGCCAGTCTGCCGGGCAGACGCTCGCGGAAATTACGCGCTGAGCTGGCGGCGGCGCAGGCGAGGGCGCGGCATTTGATATACTTTCACGATGATGAAATAATCGGGAGAGCCGCCCCAGTGCTGGATCTCCCAGTCTCCCAAATCTCCGGACCTCCTCCCATGCCACGACCGCTAGCCGATGCCGCGCCACCATCGCGGGCTGCCATCCGTACCATCGACCAACTGGGTGATCGCATTCGGGCGACACGGGTTGCTGAGGGGATGCCAATTGACCAGGCGGCCAGGCATTGCGGCGTTTCCGTCGGCATGCTATCCAAGCTGGAGAACGGCAAAGGGGTGAATCTGGAGCACGCACTACGCGCGCTGGAAGGACTGGGTTTGACGATGCTCGTTGTCCCAAAGGCGCACGCGCCCCTGCTCGAGCAGGCCGCCACCCACGCGGCCAAAGCCTCCCAACTCGCAATGAGGGCGGATGGCAACCACATGGAAGAGGGCGAAGCCCGGTACTTTTGAGCGGTCACGCTAGAGGGAATCAGAATCGCCCGTGGCGGTGGCACCCCGACCGCTGGTTTGCCGGTAGGCCTTGCCAGAAGCCAGGCGAATCGTTCCCCAGTTCGGGCGGTACAGTCCATGAACCGTCTCGCGGATCCATACGAGTCCCAGCTCTTCCGATAGATCGTTCTCGGCCAGCCGGAAGGCCATGCCGGCGGATTGACCGCCCGCTTTCAAGGCGAGCATCCGTCCTGGCCATTCGTAGGTGCCCCGTCCGGCGAACAGCCGAATACAGAAACTGCGATGCCAACCCTGGAGGAAGGCAGACTGCCTTTCTACGAACCTGAGCAGTGGATTCCAGATCAACGATCCATAGGCGAACAGTCAGACGGGTTCTCCATGCGAACGTTGCGCGAGCGCTTCACGCATCGAGGCTTCGATGCGCCGACGCGACCAGGAGGGCTGGCCGGGCAGATCCTGGAACGAGTCCAGATAAGCGCCGGTGCTGATCAACTCTCTCGTCAGTATGATCCTGTTCCTTTGCGATACTTGCGGTGCAACCCGAAGAGGCGTTGCACCGCCTGACGGCCGGTCATTGGCCGGTCGCTTCAGAACTGCAGTCGCCCATTGACACTGCAGTCGCCTAACTGCCGAAGAGCCCACCGACTCTACGAGTCAGTCAATGACGGTACTCGGAGGACTGTTACCAGCGACGCATCGTCGACGAATGGCGCCCGCCAGCTCCAAATGCCTCACGCGGCGTCCGGCGCGCCCACCAGCGCCATCAGCGGCGCCATGCATGGGCTGGCCGCCGCCAGCGCGCGCTGTTCGTCGAGGATGTCCTGCAGGATGGCATGCGTCGTATCCGGGTTGGCCAGCACCACGCGGAAAACGGCAATCGGGCGGCCTCCCCACTGTGTCGACATCAACTGCGTGCGCGATACGAACGAGCGGCCGGCATCGCGCTGCATTTCCTGAATGCTGATGGTCAGCGCATCCAGCGCGTCCAGGATCCTCTCGCGCCTGTCGGCCGAAGCCGTTGCCAGCGCGGCACGCACGGTCTCGGGCACATGGCGGTAGGTCAGGATGCAAAGCTGCGGGTGGCTGTCGAGCTCGAAATCCGGCTGCTGCGCAATCTGGGATGCAAAGTAGCGGGCGTTATCGATGCTACGATCGATCAACTGCGCCAACCCCTTGCGACCGAGCAGATGAAAGTTCGCGTAGAGCATGACTGCCGCCGCGCCGCGCGATCCTTCGAGCGTATGGCGCCCCAGGTCCACCGAGCCCTTGCGCACGATGTAGTTCGCATGCTGGATGATTTCCTGCGTCCACGCCGGGCTCCGGAACAGCACCATGCCGGCACCCATCGGCACGTAGAACTGTTTGTGCGCATCGATGACGACGGAATCGGCACGCTCGATGCCCGCGAAGCGCCAGCGCTCGCGCTCCGACAGCAGTGTTGCGCCGCCCCATGCGGCATCCACGTGGAAATGGCAGCCGGCCTCCTGAGCAACATCCGCAATCGCGTCGAGCGGATCGACCGCGCCCGTCTCTGTCGTCCCCGCTATGCCGACGATCGCCATCGGCCGGATGTTGCGCTGCTGCAGGTCACGCATGGTGTCGCGCAGCAGGTCGATGCGCATGCGACCGTCTGCATCGACCCCGACYGGCACGAGATTGTCGCGCCCGATGCCAAGGACATCGGCGGCCTTTCGCAGCGAGTAGTGCCCGCGCTCCGAGACGACGATTGCAAGCCCGTCATGGCCGTAATGGCGTAGTGCAGCCATCAGTCCGGCGCGATGGATGCCGGCGAAGCCATCACGCGCGCCCAGCAAGTTGTTGCGGCTCGCCCATAGCGCGGTGAGGTTGGCGACCGTGCCGCCAGAACAGATCGCGCCGAGCGCGTGATCGGCATCGTGCAGCCATCTCGCATAGAACGCGCTGTCCTGGGCAAACACCAGCTTGTGCAGCATGCCGATGACCTGGCGCTCGAGCCCTGTCAGCGCGCCCGACGTCTCGAGCTTCACGACGTTCTGGTTCAGCGCTGCCACCACCTTGGCCAGCGAGGGCATGAACGACGGCAGCGACGACGTCATGTGTCCGACGAACGTTGGTGACGCCACGGGCATCACGTGCCGAAACACGTCGTTGAGCAGATGATCGGCATGCGCTTGCGGCGATGTCGGCGTCTCGGGCAGCTCAACCGACGCGAACTCCGCCTCGCGTGTGGCGCACGCGCCAGCCGGATCAAAACGCTCGCCCGCAAAGAAATCCGCCGGATGTTCGGCGATCAATCGCTCGAGCGATTCGAATGCCCCCCGATCCGCGTCGAACCAGCGCAAGGGGCAGTCGTCGCCCCCGTCCATGCTTTGTGAGGTCTCTTCGCGAGACATGTGCGGCTTCATTTGCATTACCCAGTTCAATCCCGTAGCGCCATGGTGCGTCGGGCATTATGCCGGATCGGACGGGTAAGTGAATGGCTGAGGGCTCCGACCGGCACCTTTGACGACCTCGCCGCTGCCCGTTGACGACCCTCAATCGCCTTTTCTATTGGGATGCGCCTGATCCGAAGTGTACCTAAGCGCCCTGGCCAAGCATGTGGCGGAAGTGCCGGCACGCGTACCGGCAGCAGCGTGGTCGCTCCCTCGGACCAGGTATGAGGCGGCTTTCCCGTAGCAGCTTCGCCCTTGTCCGGCCACAGCCTCTGC
>NZ_JBFTND010000280.1:0-7440 GCF_056397305.1 Cupriavidus sp. 05N40 | reverse complement strand
CCACAGGCTGCACCGGAGAAGACTGAGGCGCAGAGTTTGCACACTCCCTGGATCCATAAAAAAAGGCGCCCTGAGGCGCCTTTCCTTCACCTGCCGCGCATTGCGTAATCGCGGCGCGGCAGGAGATGCAGCAATTACTTGCAATAATTCGCGGCGAAGCAGGTATCGGTACCGGCGACATGAGCCCACTTGAGAACACCGTTGTCAATTACCGGCGAAACCGCAAAAACATAACCACCGGCCGCGGCCGTGCCAGTCGCCGTCACGACGCCGTCTGTAACAGTCAATGCCTGAACGTTACCGGGCAGCGTAGTCGGAATCTGCGGAATACCATTGGAGTTAGCACTGCAGCCCGTCGCGCTGCTGGTTTCCTGGACGCAGACACCCACAGCGGTCTTGTACGACTCCGCAGTATTGATGACTTCGGAGAACTTCGCCTTTTGCGTGTATTGCTGATATTGCGGAATCGCAATCGCAGCCAGGATACCGATGATCGCCACAACGATCATCAGTTCGATCAGGGTGAAACCCTTCTGGACACGGCGGCCCAGTTTCTTCAGTTGAACCCGTTTTTGCATGATTGACCCCTCGAAGGAATTTTGGATACAGATAGAAACATTTTGTTTCATGTGATGCTGTAAATCCTTTAGCACTTAGCGTGCCAGCGCCGCAAACCCCGGTGGCTTCGTCGGCGAGTGACAATTTTCGCCACTTCGGAGTGTTCCGAGCCTTGATACGGCGCAAATTTTGTCACTTAAGATGACGCGGACAGTCAGTAAACACAAAATCCTGTTTAACTCTGTGCGAAACCGCACTGAATTCCCGGGCCGCGGCGGTGCGGCGGAAAACGAAACGGGTGGCCCCTGGGCCACCCGTCCGGTAGTGCAGCAAGGTGCACCGTCCGTTCACGGAGCCGTCCGATCCGGACGGCTCCGCTTCAATACGTCATGCCGTCAGGCTGGCTGCGCCGCGCGTTTCTGCAGCAGCTTGCCGACCAACACCACCAGCGCCGCACCGATGATGCCGAACACAAGGTGCGCATGCGGCACGTGCATCTCGAACCAGGCGGCGTCCACGGGATCGCTCACCAGCATTTCGCCGGCCAGGTAGCCCAGCAGCGCGGCGCCCAGCACGATGATGACGGGAAAGCGGTCCATGACCTTGAGCAGGATGGTGCTGCCGAACACGATCAGGGGGATGGACAGGCCCAGGCCGAGCACCAGCAGCATCAGCTGGCTGCCTTCCGGTCCCTTCTGCGCCGCGGCGGCCACGGCCACCACGTTATCGAGCGACATCACCAGGTCGGCGATCAGGATGGTGCGGATCGCGGCCCAGATATTGTCCTTGGCCGAATGGCCGTCTTCGTCGTCTTCGCCGGTCAGCAGTTGCACGCCGATATAGACCAGCAGCAAGGCGCCGACGATCTTGAGGTAAGGCAGGCTGAGCAGCTTGACCGCGGCAACCGTGAGCACCACCCGCATGATGATGGCGGCGGCGCTGCCCCAGAAGATCGCTTTCTTCTGCTGGGCGGGCGGCAGGTTGCGGGATGCGAGCGCGATCACCACGGCGTTGTCGCCGGAGAGCACGATATTGGTCAGGATGATGGATCCCAGCGCGATCCAGAACGCGGTGGAGGACAGCAGTTCCACGGTAAAGCTCCTCGAGTTTTCTTAAATTATGATTCGAACGCCGCATGGCGACGGGCGATCCAACCGACGACGTCCAGCCGATGATGACGGAATTCGGATGTCTGAGTCTTCAGACATGAGATTTACCGTATCAAGCTTTCGATTCGGTTTCAATCGCCAGTTCGCCAGCCTCGGGAGATACCCTAGGTTCCTGGCGTCCCAGAATGACGCGCCCCCGCGCGAAGGCGGGGGCATCGAGGGCCGGCGGCGCACCTGCGTTCAGGCAGGCCACCCCGGCACCGGCAAATCTCCCGCCCTCGGGCGGGGTCCGCCAGATATCACCAGAAAGCGGCGATTACAGGATCGACTTCAGCAGGCGGCCCATTTCCGACGGATTCTTGGTGACCTTGATACCGCAGGCTTCCATGATTTCCAGCTTGGCTTGCGCCGTGTCGGCACCGCCCGAGATCAGCGCGCCGGCGTGGCCCATGCGCTTGCCCGGAGGCGCGGTCACGCCAGCGATGAAGCCAACCACCGGCTTCTTCATGTTGTCCTTGATCCACTCGGCGGCGTTGGCTTCGTCCGGACCGCCGATTTCGCCGATCATGACCACGGCGTCCGTTTCGGGATCGTCGTTGAACATCTTCATGATGTCGATGTGCTTCAGGCCATTGATGGGGTCGCCACCGATGCCCACTGCCGACGACTGGCCCAGGCCCAGCGCGGTCAGCTGGCCCACGGCTTCATAGGTCAGCGTGCCCGAGCGCGACACCACGCCGATGCGGCCCTTGCGGTGGATATGGCCCGGCATGATGCCGATCTTGATTTCGTCCGGCGTGATCAGGCCAGGGCAGTTCGGTCCGAGCAGCAAGGTCTTCTTGTTGCCCTTACGCATCTTGTCCTTGAGCTCCATCATGTCGCGCACGGGGATGCCTTCGGTGATGCAGACCACCAGGTCCAGGTCAGCGTCGACGGCTTCCCAGATCGCGGCGGCGGCGCCTGCGGGCGGCACGTAGATCACGGAAACGGTGGCGCCGGTGGAGTCCTTGGCGTCCTTCACGCTGGCGTAGATGGGAATGCCTTCGAAGTCTTCGCCGGCCTTCTTCGGGTTCACGCCGGCCACGAAGCAGTTCTTGCCGTTGGCATAGTCGCGGCAGCCACGGGTGTGGAACTGGCCGGTCTTGCCGGTGATGCCCTGGGTGATGACCTTGGTGTCTTTGTTAATCAGAATCGACATGCTGTAATCCTTTGCTTGGCTCCAAGCAGCGCGGGGCCTGGCCCGGCGCGCTGCTCGCGTCGCGTTTTGTTGGCGTTCGTGCGTCTTGGCTTACTTGCCCGCGGCCGCAGCCACCACCTTCTGGGCGGCTTCTTCCATGGTGTCGGCAGCAATGATGGGCAGGCCCGAGTCGGCCAGCATCTTCTTGCCGATTTCCTCGTTGGTACCCTTCATGCGCACGACCAGCGGCACGGACAGCGACACGGCCTTCGACGCAGCGATCACGCCTTCGGCAATCACGTCGCAACGCATGATGCCGCCGAAGATGTTGACCAGGATGGCCTTCAGGTTCGGGTTCTTCAGCATCAGCTTGAACGCTTCGGTCACCTTCTCGGTGGTGGCACCGCCGCCCACGTCGAGGAAGTTGGCCGGCTCGCCGCCGAACAGCTTGATGGTGTCCATGGTGGCCATGGCCAGGCCGGCGCCGTTCACCAGGCAGCCGATGTTGCCGTCCAGCGAGATGTAGGCCAGGTCGAACTTCGAAGCTTCGATTTCAGCCGGATCTTCTTCGTCCAGGTCGCGATAGGCGACGATTTCCGGGTGACGGAACAGGGCGTTGGAGTCGAAGTTGAACTTGGCGTCGAGCGCGATCACCTTACCGTCGCCGGTCAGGATCAGCGGGTTGATTTCGGCCAGCGAAGCATCGGTGTCCCAGAATGCCTTGTACAGGCCTTGCAGGGCCTGGCGGGCTTGCGCCACGCTCGCGTCGGGCACGCCGATCTTGCGGGCGATGTCGTCAGCGTCGGCATCGGCCAGGCCGGTTGCCGGATCGATGATCAGCGTGTGGATCTTTTCCGGGCTGTGGGCAGCGACTTCTTCGATGTCCATGCCGCCTTCGCTGGAAGCCATCAGGGCCACCTTCTGCGAAACGCGGTCCACCACCAGGCTGACGTAGAGTTCCTTCTTGATGTCAGCGCCTTCTTCGACCAGCAGGCGGTTGACCTTCTTGCCTTCCGGGCCGGTCTGGTGCGTGACCAGGGTCATGCCCAGGATGTTGCTGGCGTAGGTCTTCACATCGTCGATGCTCTTGGCCACCTTCACGCCGCCACCCTTGCCGCGGCCGCCCGCGTGGATCTGCGCCTTGACGACCCAGACCGGGCCGCCCAGTTGCTCAGCAGCCTTCAGGGCCTCTTCGACCGAGAACGCGGGGATGCCGCGCGGAACCGGCACATTGTATTTGCGCAGGATTTCCTTGCCTTGGTACTCATGGATATTCATGCGTGTTTCCTTTCGGGTAGGCGTAAAAGTGTAGAGATGGAATCTCGGCGTTTTGCAGGCCGTGCGACTTAGCCGGACGTGCCGGTAGGCCTGCGGGATACGGCGCCGCCTTCGGCGGCGGCGAGCGCCTCCGCTGGCTGCGCCGCCGGGGTCGGGGACCCTTCGGTCCTGATCCTCGGCTTCGGCTGGTGACCATACCAGCGCGGGTAAAACTGGCGCACCACCTCACCTTCGAAATGCAGGGCATGGCAGCCGTGCAACTGGTAAGGGGGTTCGGGATTGGTGTCTTCGGCGCCGGCGTCGCGAATATTGATGACGTCGCCGGCAAAGGCCTGGATCGCGGTGGTCGGCAGCACGCCGGCCAGCTCGGTCAGGTGGGTGCAGCCGGCCACGCCGGACAGACGTTCGCGCACCGCCTTGCGGAAGCCCTTCATCAGGTTCAGGCCGATGAGCTTGCGGTAGGCCGGGCCGATGGTGTCGCACTGCCCGGGGTAAGGCACCCAGTCAGAACAGGCATCGGCGTCCACCACATTCATGCGCACGTCGATCGTGACGCGCAGCCACAGGTCATGCAGGGGCTCGCCCACCGGGCGCACGCCGCCGCCGGCCAGCGGGATCGCACGCGGCTTGGTGTCGGTCAGGCGCGCTTCGATATCCCACAGGCCATCGTCCCTAAGATAGGCCTCGGCCGTGATGGCACGACGATGGCGCAGGGAGCGGTTGACGGGCGGGGAAAGCGGCATGACAGCAGGCTGGAGCGGGGGGAACGGACGGCTAATGAACAGCTACGAACGACCAAAGGACTGCTTTTGGGGGCGGCTGGGCCGGAAAACCGCAGGATTTTAACATGACGGACAACTTTGGCCGGGAACTAACTGCACGCGGTGCTGTTGGAGGCGATTGTCGGGCGGCGGATCGCCTGCTGCGGTGCGGGAAAGCGCGCCCCGAGGCGGTCATGCGGCCCGCGCGGCCAGGCTGCGCGCGGCGCGAATACGCCTACTTGCAACGCAGGTATGCGCCCCGTGCCGGTGCATGATATTGCGGGTGCGTCACGTCGCGCAGGGACACGCCACGACCCGCGGCGGCCCACCTCAGTCGCCGCCGTCCAGCCACTCGTCCGCGCCCTTGATGATGCGGCTGACCACCGAGCGGGAGAAACCGCGGGCCACCAGGAAGCGGATCTGCCTTGCCCGCTCTTCCGGCGTGGCCGGCGGGGCGCCGAAGCGCTTCTGCCAGACCGCGCGGCCCCGCTCCAGCTCGGAATCGCGCAGGCGCTCCTGCAGGTCGGCCAGCTGATCGCTGCCGAGCTGGTGGGTGCGAGCCTCCTGCATGACGCGGGCGGCACCGTAGCGGCTGGCGCGGCGGTGCACCAGGCTGTCGACGAAGCGCGCATTGGACAGCCAGTTCTCGCGCTCGAGCGCGTCCAGCAATTGCTCCAGGGCTTCCGGGGACTCCGCGTGCGGGGCCAGCTTGCGAGCCAGCTCCGTGCGGCTGTGCTCGCGGCGCGACAGGTAGCCGACCGCGCGGGCCTTGAGGGAGAGAGGGGGACGGGTGGCCATGAAGAAAGACGTCGCGAATGCACACCAAATGACACCGGGGCGGCGCGCGCTGTCGCACGTGCCGCCCCGGTCAGGCTCGGATCGCGGCCGGGATTGCCCCGGCCGGCTGCGCTCAGGCCTCGGCGGCAGTGACCGCGGCGGCAGGCGTGCCGTTCATCAGCACCACGCCCAGCGATTCGCGCACCTTGTTCTCGATCTCGTCGGCGATATCGGGATTCTCGCGCAGGTATTCGCGCGCATTGTCCTTGCCCTGGCCGATCTTCTCGCCCTTGTAGCTGTACCAGGCGCCCGACTTCTCGACGACCTTGGCATCCACGCCGAGATCGATGATTTCGCCCTGGCGCGAGATGCCCTGGCCATAGAGGATGTCGAAGAACGCCTCGCGGAACGGCGGCGAGACCTTGTTCTTGACCACCTTGACCTTGGTTTCGTTGCCGATCACGTCGTCGCCCTTCTTGATCGAGCCGATGCGGCGGATATCGAGGCGGACCGACGCGTAGAACTTCAGCGCGTTACCGCCGGTGGTGGTTTCGGGCGAACCGAACATCACACCGATCTTCATGCGGATCTGGTTGATGAAGATCACCAGGCAGTTGGTGCGCTTGATGGTGCCGGTCAGCTTGCGCAGCGCCTGGCTCATCAGGCGGGCCTGCAGGCCGGGCAGCGAATCGCCCATCTCGCCTTCGATTTCGGCCTTGGGCACCAGTGCCGCCACCGAGTCGATGACGATCAGGTCGACCGAGCCGGAGCGCACCAGCGCGTCGGTGATTTCCAGCGCCTGCTCGCCGGTGTCGGGCTGGGAGATCAGCAGATCACCCACGGACACGCCCAGCTTGCCGGCATAGTTGACGTCGAGTGCGTGCTCGGCGTCGATAAAGGCGCAGGTGCCGCCCAGCTTCTGCATCTCGGCCACCACCTGCAGCGTCAGCGTGGTCTTGCCCGAGGATTCCGGACCGTAGATTTCCACCACGCGGCCGCGCGGCAGGCCGCCGACGCCCAGCGCGATGTCCAGGCCCAGCGAGCCGGTGGACACGACCTGGATATCCTGATCGATGTCGGCTTCGCCCAGTTTCATGATCGAGCCCTTGCCGAACTGCTTCTCGATCTGGGCCAGCGCGGCCGCCAGCGCCTTCTGCTTTTCGGCGTTCACGCCAGCACTCGCCTTCTTGCCGTCATCCATGGTCGTCCTTCCATCAATGGTGTATAAATAGGCCGCATGTGGCGCGCTGCCTGCTTTTGCGGGCTTGCGCCCGCCCCGCGCCGCGCAACTCGCCACGCGACTTGCGCGTAAAAGAGGCGGCTAGTAATCCGGTAAATGCCGGCCCGCGCAAAGCGCGACCGGAACAAGCGGGTACTGTATAAAAAAACAGTATGCTTGGCAAGCCCCACCCGCGTCACCTGGCAACGACGGGTCACAAAAGGTGCGCCAAAGCCGAGCCTGGGTGGAGACAACCATGCGTATTCTGATCGCCGAAGATGACGATGTGCTGGCCGACGGCCTCACGCGCTCCCTGCGCCACTCCGGCTATGCCGTAGATCATGTCGCCAGCGGGGTGGAGGCCGATTCGGCGCTGTCCACCCAGACCTTCGACCTGCTGATCCTCGACCTCGGCCTGCCGCGCATGCCCGGCCTGGAAGTGCTCAAGCGCCTGCGCGCGCGCGGCGCCATGGTGCCGGTGCTGATCCTGACCGCGGCCGACGGCGTGGACGAGCGCGTCAAGGGACTGGACCTGGGCGCCGACGACTACATGGCCAAGCC
>NZ_JBFTND010000279.1:0-7451 GCF_056397305.1 Cupriavidus sp. 05N40 | reverse complement strand
GGACAAGTTCGCGGAGCGCATGCTTGCGTCCACCGGCTTGATCGGCATGATCGGCAAGGCCGAGCGCGGACCGGATGCGATCGGCGCGATCGTGAAAAACGGCTGCGTCTATCTGGCGGCGACCGGAGGCGCCGCCTATCTGATCTCCAGGGCGGTCCGGTCCTCTCGCGTCCTTGCGTTTGGCGATCTCGGCATGGAAGCCATCTACGAGTTCGATGTGGAGAACCTGCCCGTCGTCGTCGCCGTGGATGCCAGCGGCAATAGCGTCCACGAAAGCGGACCGCGCATCTGGCGCATTGCGACGGGTGCACTTTCCGCCCCATTATGACCTCCGGTAGTTCACGGGAGCTGGAGAGATCACCTCAATCGGATCCACGGGTGCCCTTGACAAAAATACCGATTGGTATATTCTTGCCTCCATGAATAAAGCTCAGCGAACCCGTCAGTTCATCGTCGAGAAGACAGCACCGCTCTTCAACGTCAAGGGCTATGCGGGTACGTCCCTGGCCGACATGGCGGAGGCCACCGGGCTGACGAAGGGGAGTGTTTACGGCAACTTTGCCAACAAGGAAGAGGTAGCACTTGCCGCTTTCGATCACAACTGGAAGCAGGCGCAGGAAGCAGTCAGGGCCATCATGGCCACGCGAGAAACCAGCAAGGAGAAGCTGCTGGCATTGACAGGCGTGTACGAAAACCTGCCTGAGGATTTCCCGGAGGGGGGATGCCCGCTGCTCAACACAGCCATTGAAGCCGACGACACTCACCCAGCCCTGCGCGAGAAGGCCATGGAGGCGTTCCGGGGCTGGAAGGCGAACCTTATCACGGTCATCAAGGCAGGGATTGCCTCGCAGGAGTTCCGGAATGGCGTCGACGCCGAGCAGACTGCCGTCACGCTGATTGCCTTGATTGAGGGCGCCATCATGATCTCTCGCCTCACCGGCAACGCCGGCTACAGCAAGGTCGTGATGTCGGCGGTGGAAAAAACCATCGTCGACCTGGCGTGATTTTTTCGACCAAAAATATACCATTCGGTATTTTATCTGCCAGGGGAAGTAACCATGCGCGTCGAACTGAAACGGAAAGTCGTATTCGCCCTGTCGATGGGAATTGTGACGACCGGGATCATTTCCTTCGTCCTCCTTGCTCTCAATCTCGGCTTCTCAGAAGGATTTGCCCTGACGTGGCTGCGTTCCTGGGGCATCGGCTATGTGATCGTCATTCCTACCATCCTCCTGTTCGGTCCGCGTCTGCAAACGCAGGTCGATCGCTTGATTTACTAAGCCGACAGGCCCGCATCGAGGATCACTGACATGTCCAAGCCATTCCCACAGCGGATGCTTACCTTCGTGCTCGTTCTTGGCGCTTTGATTGCGTCGGGATGCGCCCACGATTCCCACAGGCAGGTACAGAAAGCCGAGATCGGATTCATCGATATCGACAAGGACATCTCGCTAAGAAGGATGGTCGTGCACAACTCTGGCCCGAAAGGAACCGTTCTTTTCCTGCATGGATTCCCGGAGACCCTGTACGCCTGGAAGGACATTGCCCTGGCTCTTGGCGACGACTACGAAGTACACGCCATCGATTGGCCCGGCTACGGTTTATCGTCGCGACCGACGGCCGACAAGTTTTCCTATGCACCGAGAGACTATGCCCGTCTCCTGAAGGCTTACATCCGCAAGGCAGGCATCGACACGTCAAAACTCACAATCTACGCAACGGATATCGGAGCCTTGCCGGCCCTTCTGCTGGCGCTCGAAGAACCGGACATTGCCAGGACGATTATCGTGGGCGACTTCGCCCCGTTCGACAGACCTCAATACATGTATGAGAGCCTGCAGATCCTGAAGTCGCAACCTTCCGCCGAGCGGGCTCGTGTTCAGTTGAATGCAAATCGCGAGGATGTTCTCCAGAACGCCTACAGGCGCGGCTTGCCCAGAGAAGTGCAGTTCGACTTATCCGACGAACTCAAGGACGACATGTCGCGCGGATGGGGCCACGGGGAGATCACCTCAGCGGACGCTTTCTACTACTACTACTCACACTTCACGCGGGACCAGGAGTATTTCGAGTCAAACCTGGTCCGGCTCAAGACGCCCGTGAAGGTGGTTTGGGGTGAAAAAGACATCTACATCAAGAAAGAAATGGGCATCGAGTTCGCCGGGAAGGCCCATGCACCGTTCAGCCTTCTTCACGGGATTGGGCACTACCCGCATCTGCAGGACCCGCAGCAAACCGTAGAAGAAATTCGCGCCTCATTCCGGTGAGCCCGCATCGCGAGCGGGCCCGCGCAGCCGCCCTCATTCCGCGTGGCACGTAGGCGCCGCCCCTGACGACGCTGAACTCCGCGTGGCAAACAACCCTTAACCTGGAACATCCCGAGATGATCAATCAAATCGACAAAGTGATTTACACCGGCAAGACCCGCACTATCGGCGGTCGCAACGGCAATTCCCGCAGTTCCGACGACCGTCTGGTCGTCGACCTTTCAGGACCCGGCAGCGACGGCAGCGGTACCAATCCGGAGCAGCTTCTGGGCGCCGGTTGGTCGGCTTGCTTCCTAGGTGCAATCGCCAAAGCGGCACGGGCGGCCAAGGTCGCGCTTCCGGCCGACGCGGCCGTTGAGGCTGAAGTGGATCTCGGCCTGACCGGAGACGCCTACTTTCTGGCGGCGCGGCTCAACGTCAGCCTGCCGGGCCTTGACCGCCAGGTCGCCCAGTCTGTCGCAAATACCGCACACCAGCTCTGCCCATACTCCAAGGCCACGCGCGGGAATATTGATGTCGAAATCAGAATCGTCTGAGGACGGTCGAATTCCGCACGACACATAAGATAAGAAACCCTCTCCTGTTTCGCGCGCATTGGTCGATTCTCGCCGATGCGTGCCACGGACCTTCCCGTGAATCCCATCCGTCGTTCATCACGGAAACCTGCCAATGAAAATGACCCGACTCTTCGCCTCGGCCCTGCTTATCGCTATCAGTGGCTTCCTTTTACCAACGGCTCAAGCGCAAACGCCTGGAGTCCACCGCACCGATCTCGTCCAGCGCGACCTCAGCGTGCCCGATCGTGAGGGCGTACAGGTACGCGTTGACTTTGACCCCGGCGCATTCGCACCAAAACATTCGCACCCTGGGGAAGAACTCGCCTATGTTCTGCAAGGTACGCTGGAATACCAACTCGACGACAAGCCGCCTGTCACACTGAAGGCCGGCGACGCGCTGTTCATTCCGGCCGGGAGTGCCCATTCGGCGCGGAATGTCGGCAGCGGCAAGGCCTCCGAACTGGCAACTTACATCGTCAAAAAGAGCGCGCCTCTGGTAGTGCCGGCCAAACCACCTGGATCAGCCGCAGCGCATTAAAGGAGGCATTCCCATGAACACGCAAGGATCCAGTCAAGCTCCCAATCTGTCGCGCCGAACACTTCTATTAGGCGGCGTGGCGGCGGCAACGCTCTCCACGCTTTACCCAACCCTGGTTACCGCTGCGCAGGCAGAATCCGGGCATAGCGTGGCGTCAGATGCGATCCGCCCATTCCGCGCGCACGTCCCGCAAGTGGCCCTCATCGATCTGCGCCGCCGCCTAGCCGCTATGCGCTGGCCCGATCACGAAACAATCGGCGATCGATCCCAGGGCGTGCAGCTTGAAAAACTTCAGCCGCTCATGCGTTATTGGGCAACGAGCTATGACTGGCGAAAGGCCGAGGCAAAACTCAATGCCTGGCCTCAGTTCCTGACAAGCATCGATGGCCTGGACATTCATTTCATCCATGTCCGCTCGCGCCATGAGAATGCGCTGCCGCTCATCATGACACACGGCTGGCCAGGATCGGTGTTCGAGTTGCTCAACGTCATTGGTCCGCTGACGGATCCCACAGCGCACGGTGGCAGCGCGGGCGATGCGTTCCACCTTGTGATTCCGTCGATTCCCGGCTTCGGCTTTTCACAGAAGCCCACGGACACCGGCTGGAATCCAGGCCGCATCGCACGAATTTGGGACGTTCTGCTGAAGCGGCTCGGATACGCGCACTACGTTTCGCAGGGAGGCGACTGGGGCGCAATCATCTCCGACGCTCTTGGCCGTCTGGCACCTGAAGGGCTGCTTGGCGTCCACGTCAACCGCATCGAGCGCGCCACGACGTTGCCACCGGCGATCGCTATGGCGCTAAAAAGCGGGGACCCTGCGCCGGCAAGCCTGACCTCCGAAGAAAGGCAGGTGTTCGACGAGACGAGGGATTTCCTCAACAAGGGATTCGGTTACGCGGCCATCATGCAAACGCGACCGCAAACCATCGGCTATGGCCTAGCCGATTCGCCGGCGGGGCTGGCAGCGTGGATCTATGACAAGCAGGCCGACTGGGTATTCTCGCGTGGCGATCCGGAACGGGCACTAGGCCGTGACGCGATCCTTGACAACATATCCCTCTACTGGCTCACAAATACGGGTGCATCGAGCGGACGGATATACTGGGAAACCAGTGTCGCCCCGGCAAACAATGCCCCCATCACCGTTCCAGTGGCAGTAACCGTTTTCCCTGGGGAGGTCTACCGGCCGCCGAAGCAGTGGCTGGCACGAGCGTATCCAAACCTGATCTACTACAACCGCGTCGACAAAGGCGGTCACTTTGCGGCATGGGAAGAGCCTGAGCTGTTCAGTGCAGAACTAAGATCTGCGTTTCGATCGTTGCGCTGAGCGGAAGATACTGCGCAGGAGCGGTCTCGGCACACGGTTCACGGTGCCAAAGCGAGCGATCAATGCCCGCTCGAGCGCTGCCTCGACGGCCATAGGCTCGCCGCTCTCCCCCTGCGCAGGCTATTTGCCGGACAACTCAGCGACCTGGCGGCACGCCGTTCGCGCCTGCGTTGATTCTCTATTCTCAGCTTCACCGCGCGCACCGCGTCTTTGGCGTTGACCCGCAAGATGCCGGCCTCAGAATACAACGCAAGCGACTTGCCGTAGCGTTCGGCATAGGTATCAGCGGCAAAATGGGCCCGCGTCAACTCGGACTGCACGAACACCAATGGCTTTGGACAGTCCCGTCGCTCCCGTTGCGAGCCTCAATCCATCAGAAAGGGAAATATTCAACAAGGTCGAAATCCTTTACAAGATGGGCACTCACCGAAATTTGTCGGCGGCGTGCAATGAAGCTCTGGTCCGCTGCTATGTCAGGCGCTGTGCCAATCGTCCGACATCAGTGAGCAAGCGAGTCGCGCAGCAATCCCGCCGCTTGGAAGCTGCTGCAAAGTCAGCTACCGCGGCCTGAAGAAGTATGCCGGCCGTTCCTTCACGGCGCTAGCGCTGGTCAATCGTTACCTGAGTCGAGGGCATCTGATGGGAGCAGTCCGCCCGTAAAGGGCGAAAGGGGCGCCTCGCCAGCACACCCCAGCGAGGGTACGTGATGGCGAATTCTCTTCACGGTGCCACTTTCCGCTCGAACACGCTCCTGATCAGTCTACGTGACTCGGTTCACCCACCTTATTCAGAGTAGCCCCAGCATGCGAACCCCACTTGCGGTTGCGATAGACAAAGAGTAGGTCGGCGTTCATTGCGCAGACAAATGTGATGAACACTATTTGCGGCGCGCACCGCTATATCGCGTCGCTTTCGCGTGCCCACTTTCCCCATCGAAATTGGCTTGTAGCTGGATCATTCGATTTCCGAATCACGGTCTTTTCCTTCGCGATATTGCGACGCGGCCGCGCTTCGTCGATTGTGGAGGTCCATACCAATCGCAGAGTGTGGCCAGCTATCGGGCGTGAGCAGGCCGGGTTGTCGGCCAACGCAGGGCTAATCCGCTCGTCCACAACATTCAGGAAAAAAACGATGGCCGCAGTCACCACATCTTTGTGTAACGGTCGACGACGCCGAATACGGCTTCAGATTAGGAAACCGGAAGTGATGACAGGTTCCCAATCCGAGGCCACTTTCGGCGCCTATAACCACACAATGACCCTTCACTACGCTATGGCACGGAACGAGTAGCTACGGGCTTGACCACAAAAGATCGCCAGCATTGCAGCAGCCAGCCGCAATCGCATATGCGAAGTCGCCCGTTCGTATCGTCTATATGTGCTGAGTCTCCTCCTCTGAGAAGACGAGGGAACGTCAATAAGAGCTGCTGCCGCACTTGCTAAGTGCAAATCAGCCAGATCAGCTGGCAATATTAACCTTCAGGAGGATAGCGGAGTGAGTACAGATATTCGGAAGATAATCGATGAGTCGCCCATGAGCACGCTTCAGACAGTGGCCGTCATCGCGTGCATCATCTTGAACATGCTCGACGGATTTGACGTACTGGCGATGGCGTTTACTGCGCCCCAACTCGCCGCCGGGTGGGGACTGAGTGGCAAGGAGCTTGGCTTGCTTCTCAGCGCGGGACTGGTCGGCATAGGCGTCGGATCAGTCTTGATCGCTCCGATTGGCGATCGGATCGGCCGCCGCAAGGTCATCCTGTGTTGTCTGTGCATCATCGGGAGCGGGATGCTTGTGAGCTCGGTCACGCAAAGCGTCCTGCAGCTTGCCGCAGCGCGCGCTTACACGGGGCTTGGAATTGGAGGCATGGTGGCCAGCATCGTGGTAATTGGTGGGGAATACGCGTCGAACAGATGGCGCAGCGCTTCAATTAGTTTTCAGTCCACCGGTTATGCCGTGGGGGCTACCGTAGGCGGTGTCATTGCCGCTTACCTGATGTCGATCTGGGGATGGCGCAGCGTCTTCGCGTTCGGCGGCGTAGCTACGCTTCTGGCCATCCCAATGGTGCTCGCCGTGCTACCCGAGTCTCTCGACTACCTCCTCACCAAGCGTCCTGCCCACGCGCTTCGAACAATCAATCGGACACTTGTCAGAATGAAGCGCTCCCCGATTGACACGCTTCCCGAGCTGACCAACGTGACTGAGGCCGCTAAGCCATTCGATGGTGGTGCCGCGCTCATGAGGGCACCGCTGCTTCATCGGACGCTGGCATTGTGGGCCGCTTTCTTCTTTGTCCTGGGAAGTTTTTACTTCGTCGCCAGTTGGACGCCAAAGCTGCTAGTGCAAGCCGGCATGTCAGCCGAACAAGGCGTTACCGGTGGCGTGTTGCTCAATCTTGGGGGCATTGCAGGATCAGTGCTATTTAGTTTGCTAT
This sequence comes from Cupriavidus sp. 05N40, assembly GCF_056397305.1. NCBI lineage: Bacteria > Pseudomonadati > Pseudomonadota > Betaproteobacteria > Burkholderiales > Burkholderiaceae > Cupriavidus > Cupriavidus sp. 05N40. The sequence goes on along the minus strand of NZ_JBFTND010000279.1, from coordinate 325 downwards.
CCGCCAGATTTAGCTTGCGTCCTCTTCTCATCGCCAGCCTGGTAGCCGGTGGCGCGTTTATGTTCGCCTTCGGCACCCACACCACCTCTCTCAACGTGGTGATGGCAGTCAGCATTCTGCTTGGCGCCGTGCTCACCGCATCCGTAGCAGGCATGTATGCCTTGTCGTTGACAATCTATCCGACCGGAATCCGGACGACTGGCGTCGGTCTCGCGGCAGGTGCCGGCCGAATTGGAGCGGTACTTTCACCTCTTGCAGTGGGCGCGTTGTTGGACGGAGGATGGTCCGTTGCCAACCTATACATCGCTTTCGTTCTGCCCATGGC